>JAXJQT010000162.1:0-7046 GCA_036311025.1 Spirochaetota bacterium | reverse complement strand
TATTCATACAAGTAGATTTTCCCGAACCGGACGGTCCCATAATAGACAGGATTTCACCTTTGTGAATTGACAGATTGATTCCACGCAGAGCTTGTACTTGTGTATTTCCCATTGAAAATATTTTTTTCACATCTTGCAGTTTTACAAGTTCATCTTCGTTTGTTTCACTCATAGCGTCTTTTCCATTTATTATCTTCTCGGAGGCATTCCGCCGCCGCGTCGTTTATTTTTGCCAGGAGCTTCTCGCTGAGCTTTTACTTCGTCGCCTTTTTCCAAACCGCTTAATATTTTTACTATACCTTTTGTAAGCGGCTCAACTGTCACAGGAACCAGTTCGGTATCGCCTTTTTCCGTGTAGCGTTCAGCGAATGTTTCACCTTTTTTAAACATTATACCTTCATTTTTTAATGTAAGTATTTCCTCCGGTTCGTTTACGTAAATTTCTCCGGTAAAAGAATATCCGGGCAACAAATTGTCAGGCGGATTATCGATTCGTATATTTGCTTTTACGATAGTCGCACCTCTGTCCGTGATTTCTCCCACAGCCGGATAAGACTTTACGTATCCTTCGATTTGTTCATCTTCAATCGCCGGAAACGAGAAGATTACACGTTGACCGATTTTTAATTTTTGTACGTCATCTTCAAGGATTTCTACGACAGCTTCCAGGTAACTTCTGTCTATTAATTCACCGAAATAGCTGGAACCTTGTTCAAAATAATCTCCGGGATTGCAATCTAAACTGGCAACAATTCCGTCAAAACGAGCAAAAATCTGTTTGTCTTGCAACTTTTTTTCTTTTACTTTTCGTTCGGCAATGAGCAATTCCAACTTTTTTTTAGAACCGTTTATGCGTTGTTCCTCGATGTTGTGGTCTACAACTTTCAGATTGTAATCTTCTTCTAAACTGTCCATCCACACAAGCGGCATTCCTTTTCTTACAAAATCACCTTCTTTTACAAATACTTGTTCTACGATACTGTTGCTGGAAGCCATCAACTTTTGAGAATTTGCAGCAGATATATTCCCCGAAATATCGATTACATTCTTTATGGTTTGCTTTTGGACTTTCAATTTTACTATCACAGGCTTTTTCTTTATTGCTTTATGAATGACAAAACACAGACCTACGGCAATAATCAAAGATAAAATTGAGAACAGTAAGATTTTTTGTTTTGAAGACAGACGCATTTATTCTCCTTATTTGATTTGTGATTCCGGTAAAAAGATATTCGATATTTCGCAAGTAAAAATTAATCGCTCTATTTTTCCCAGTAAATTTTGTGTGATTGCACTTTGATATTCTATCATACCGCGTTCGTATTCAGATTTTGAAATATAACCGGCATCGTAACGTTTTTTGTATTCTTCAGCTTGTTGTTTGTATATTTCTTCTTCAGCGTTGTAAGTTTCACGCTGCCATTCGAGAGTTTCTTTTTTCAGCAAGAGTTCATCAAATTTGATTCTGTAATCTTTTATCACTTGCTTAATGTCCAGTTGTTCGCCTTTTTCTTCTAATGCCATGATTTTATTTTCAAGTTTTGTTTGTGCGATGGTAAGCACTGACCAATTGACCGAAAAAGTAAGTTCCGGACGACTTGTTTGTGTTATCGGAATATTGACTCCTACATCTGCAGAGAAACCGTTGTAACTTGCCGAAAGTCCCGGATGTATGTAGTGTGATTTTGAATTTGTAGTGTAATTGTTGTGATTATCATTTGTTTTTGCTTCATAACCGACGCCGCCGGCAAGATTGAAGTTTTTTTCGTTCTTAGAAGTTTGGCGGCTTAGTTTATTTTTGTTTGCCGTATAAACAGTGTTTTCATAGTCTTTATAACGTTGGAGTGAAAGCGTATTTATGTCGGGCAATTGAGCTTCAGGTATGTCGGTGGGCAATTCGTCTATTTTGATACCGCATTCTATTGCAAGGTGTTGAAGTTTTTGATGATAAACTCTTTTTTGTTCATCGATAAGACGTAACTTTTTTGAAACCGCTAGATTTAAACGTTTGTATTCCAAACTGTTTTCACCGTAACCTTGCAACTTTGCCAAATTCAAATCTCTTATGGCGTCACTGTGGTCTACCTGAGCTTCGTCGATATTATATTTTGCCTGAAAAGCTTCCTTTAATGATGTAAGAAATGCACTTCGTATCAGCATGGTTTGCTGTTCTACGGAACGTTCCTTTTCGAGTATTGCACGCTTGAGTGTCAGCTGCTGGACAGTCTTGGCTGTGATTTTTTTCTTGAAAGGAAAAATGTCTGTTTGTGCATAAACAGAAACATCGGGAACGTATGGAGTGTCGCTTGCCTCAACTGCGGTAAGCGGGATATTTGTGGGCAACTGAAATGAAAATGAAGTATTTCTCCATTCGGGAAACTTCAATGACAATTGCGGAGTAAAATCTAAAGCTACTTCATCTTTGGAAAAAGTAAAAGTTCCGTCTGCACCGAGCGTAAAATCTACAAGGTTTTGATAATAAAACAGCTGTAAATCGTGACGAGCCGACTCTAATTCCAATTGCAATTTTTGTGCATTTAAATCATTTTGCAAATATCCTTTGAAAAGTTCCTCATAAGAAACGGCATTTATAAAAAACATAACGTTAAAAAAAATAGACTCAATAATAATCGTAATAGCGACATTTTTAATCCTGCAAGTCATAGAATAACGAAAACATCAAAAAAAGTATTTTAATCAATACATTTATATCAAATAATTTTTGATTTTATATAAACGACAAGTAAAAAGCAAAAATCTTTTTAGGATAGAATATTTTTTTACTTTATCGTTTTTTAATGTATGATATAAGTTTTTATTACTGAAATTGAAATACAGGGAAGTTTGAGGAAAAAAAACATGGATGTTTTGCCTGAATATCTTATTGTAGAATCGTTGGGAATATTTTCCGGAAAGTATCTTTATTGGGCGAGAAGAAAATCTGACAATGCCGTAGTTTTGGTAAAGCAATCAGAGTCGGCACATTTGTTTGACAATGAAATAGAACAGCTGAAGCAAGAATATGAAACTGCGAGGCTTGTCGGATATAAAGTTTCGCTTCATTTACCGAATGCACAAAACGGCTATGCTGCGATAATCTATGAATCATGTAACGGCGTTTTTTTGAACCGATTGCTCGAAACGCAACAGTTGTCCATAGACGACAAAATCCATTTGTTCAAAGTTGTTGCAAAAGCTGTAGGTGAATTGCAGAAAAAAAAGATAATGCATTTTGCTATCAGGCTCGACAGAATTATTTTGCGAGACACTAATGATGATGTCTTGTTTTTTGCATTGAATGACAGTGTGATATTAAATGATGACGAAATATATTTTCCGGGCGTTCATCATTATCCATTGGAAGTACTTAGATATTTACCGCCGGAAATGACAGGTAAAACTTGTAAAGCAGCCGATTTACGCACATCTTTTTATCAATTGGGAATCATGTTTTACCGTATTTTCACAGACAAATTTCCTTTTGAATCATCAGAACCGCAAGAATTACTTTATGCTCAAGCATTCGAAGAACCGATTGAACCAAAACTTATAAAACCGGAAGTCCCGGAGTGGATTTCTGCAATTATAATGAAGTTGTTGGAAAAAGACCCGGAAGACCGATATCAGACGGCGGAGTCTTTGTGTGCCGATTTAGACTCAGTAAATGAAAAAAAGATTGTTTTGGGAAGAAAAGACCGCGGACTTTTTAAGCTCTCACGAAAAATGTTCGGTTACAAAACAGAGCTTGAAGAATTGGATTGGTATTGTAAACATCTTTCACTTTCAGAAACACGTGCTGTTTTTATAAAATATGAAAAAGGATGCGGAAAAAAAGAATTCTTAGGAAATTTTAGAGAGAGAGTTAATAAAAACGGCGGATATTATTTTGATACCGATTTTTCGGTTGTAAACAGTCATTTCCCTTTTCACGGAATATTGATACTTTTAAACAAGATTATTGCTTATATAAAGGATAATGATAAAGCTTCAAAGTTTATAGAATATCTTAAAGAAGAAAAAAATATCAGTCCGTATTTGCACCTGTTTGCGTCATTGTTACCGGAATTGAGAAGTATTTATCCGGATGATACAAATTTAAAATTGCAAAACATTCATTTCCGTCACAGTTTTTTTAATCTGGCGACAAGTATTTTGCGTTATTTTACGCAGACATTCGGAATTTTAACAGTGTATATTGCCGGATTAAGTTCGAATATGAAAGAAGAACTTAAAATCCTTCAGTACATACTTTGTCATTGCAGTTATTTGATGTTTTTGATTTCTGTGTCGGACGAAGAAAAAGACGCTATTGAAAAGGCCTTAAGCTTTGACGGTGTATTCTTTGCAGAAATGAAATTACCAGTTTTGTCCAGAGCCGAAGCCGGCGAAATGATAGCGTCCTCTTTTAATTGTGATGTTACGCAAACATTGCAAGCTGCGGATGTGCTGATTCGTCAATCCGGCGGGCGTGTCGGCGTAATGCAATATATACTGCAAGATTGGTATATAAATAAAATTATTTCATATCACGACGGCAATATTGTATTTGATGCACAATTGGCATTACGACGTTTTATTCCGGATTTAAATGTGACAAAGTCGCTACTGGAAGGAAAATCTTCTGCCGCAAAATCATTTCTGCAACTTTTGTCGTGTTATACCAACGGTACCGAAGGATATAGATTAAGAAAAACTCTTAAAATAGAAAACAACGTGATATATCAGCAGATATTAGACGAATGCAAAGATTTTCTTACAAATCGAAACGGCTGTATTTACTTTAAATATGAAAAAGATCGCTACTTTATTTATCAAAATCTTTCTGCCGGTGAGTTAAAATATTTTCATGCATTGATAGTTTTGGATTTTATACAGTCTGCAAAAATTGAAGATTTTAGTTTTACGATGATGGATCATGTATTGGCAACATTTGACAGTTTGAACGAACAACAGCGTGATACATTGCTCAATCTTTTTATTGTCATAATAGAAAAAGCCAATCTCTCGGCAGCATTTGAATATGGTTTTCAGTTGTGTTCCAAAGTAATCGAATTGTACGGCAATGAGACT
The DNA here is from genome assembly GCA_036311025.1 of Spirochaetota bacterium. Taxonomy (GTDB): domain Bacteria; phylum Spirochaetota; class GWE2-31-10; order GWE2-31-10; family GWE2-31-10; genus RGIG8597. The sequence continues at coordinate 1,976 of JAXJQT010000162.1, read as the reverse complement.
TTGAAACAAAACAATTTAGAATGTCATTTTTATTGTATGGCAACAATTCTTGCTTTTTTCAGCAAAAATTACGAAATGATGCAGATTTTTTTCAACCGTTTAAATGTTGATGCTTACAAAGATGATTATGAAAAACTGAAAGTTCAGGAATTTATTGCAGAATACTTTTACCAAGTCGGTCAACTCGATGCTGCTATAGATTTGTGCAAATCTGCTTTGCAAAGTTTGGGCTTTATTGTACCTGAAAAAGTTTCAGATTTAATGTTGTTCCGTGAGCGATATAAGTTAAAGCAAAAAATTAAAAACATTGCATGTTTAGAAAAATTGCCGGAAATGAGAAAAACTAAAGATATCTTGATAATGCGTTATCTTGCAAAGCTTATTCAGATTGTTTCTTTTTTGCGTACCAATGATGCACAGTTTTTATCGTGCAAAATGGTCGATTTTGTATTGAAACACGGTAAAAGCTTGGTTTCTCCTTTGGCATTTGCTTTTCACGGAGCGTTTGAGTTTAGCAAACAATGTAATTTCAAAAACGGTGTTTTTTTTAGTCAGACTGCGTTGGCGATGTCGGAAGATGTAAAGGACACAGAATTTGTATCGCAAACAATTTTTTTTGCAATATATTTCGGCGGACACTGGAAAATGTCACATGACCAGATTCATTATTGGATCAGTCGCGGAGCAAGTTATGAAAATGACTACGGATGTTCAAACTTTGCGGTGGTTTGTAACAATCTGTTGCCGATGTATTCGATAAACTCCGGAATACATTTAAAGCAAATACTTGCTAATGCAAATAACAAAATGATTGATTTTTTCAATCAGGATATCGGAAATCCGACTGTGTATTTAAGTCGTATCTCATTGGAAGTGATAAAAAGCTTATCCAGCGGTACACAACGAATGTGGAAAATTTTGTCTGATATTTCCAGAACGCCGCAATCTGCAAAAGAACGTTTTTTTACCGGCTATTACTATACGCTTGAATTGTTTTTGTCGGTAGTGGAAGAAAACCCCGATATTATCTTGAACAAATGTGACATAGAAGAAAAAAAATTCTATCCTTTTTATGCAGAAAATTATCTTTATCAGGCGATACTTTTAAAACTTGCCATATTTAAAGGGACAATAAGAAAAGCTTACGGAATGCAAAAGATTCGCAAGATATTAAGAATCTTAAAAAAATGTCGACGCAATGCAGCCGAATATCTTGAAGTAAAAATACTTTTAGTCAGAGCCATAATTGCAGAATTAAAAGGTGAATTCTTGCTTTCGAACGGGCTTTGTTATGAAGCGTTGCGAGAAAGTCTGAAAAATCAAAATTATTTAGAAGCTGCATTATGTTCACTTTCGCTGACAAAACAACAACTTCGTAACGGAGATAAAATAACGTCTTCCGTATATTTTAAAAAGTCGATACAGATTTTTAAATCTTTGGGATATTTCGGAATAATCGGCTATTTGAAAACACGTTATGAAGTACAATTGGAAGATGATATTGTTTTGAGTAATGTCAAAGTAAATGCCGAAGACAATGAAATAGTTGAATCTTTTATAAAAGAATTAAAACTTATTCCCGATGTTCAGCGACTTACTCGTTATTTTATCAAGCAAATAGCATTTTTATTCCAAACGGATATAAGTTTTGCTGTTTCTTTTGACCGATTCGGTAAGCCGTTTGTTCTTGCAGCAGAGATTAAAAGAAAAGACTTGCAATTTAACGAAAAGACAATGTTATCTGATATAAGCCCGGAAAGAATACCGAAATATTTGATTTCGTTTGTGTACGACAATGCTTGTACGGTGAATTTAAACGAGAAAAAATGGAAAAATATTATTTCTTATGACAATTATTTTAAGCTCGCCAAATCAAAAAATGCTCTTTGTGTACCGTTGTCTGAATCCAGAGGTGAAAAGCAGAATAATACAACGATGGTATTGTATCTCGAATCATCACCACAAAAGCAAGTTTT
>JAXJQT010000161.1:0-5034 GCA_036311025.1 Spirochaetota bacterium | reverse complement strand
TAAAATAACAAATTTCATAAATCAAACTCCGCAATTACCAAGGTTGAACAAAATTGCCGCTGTTCTTTTTATTCTGCATTAATTCCAAATCAGCTTTTGTCATCATTGAAACAAGCTCATAAAATTTTGTCTTTGGTTTCCAGCCCAATTCTCTTTCAGCTTTACTTGCATCACCGAGCAACAAATCAACTTCCGTAGGACGGAAATATTTCGGGTCAATTTCAATCAAAGTTTTTCCGGTAGCTTTATCGATTCCTTTTTCGTCAACTCCGCTGCCTTTCCATTCTATTTCCATTCCCAATTCTTTAAAAGTCAATTCTACAAATTCACGAACGGTATGAGTTTCACCTGTAGCCAAAACAAAGTCGTCTGCTTTTTCCTGCTGAAGCATCATCCACATTCCTTCAACATAATCTTTTGCAAATCCCCAATCTCGCTTAGAATCAATATTTCCCAAATACAATTTATCCTGCAAACCGACTTTAATAGCAGCTGCTGCCATTGTAATTTTACGAGTTACAAATGTTTCACCGCGTCGAGGCGATTCGTGATTAAATAAAATCCCGTTACAACCAAAAATATCGTAAGCTTCTCTGTAATTTTTTGTAATCCAATATCCGTAAAGCTTTGCAACTCCGTACGGTGAACGCGGATAAAACGGTGTAGTTTCCTTTTGAGGAGTTTCCACTACCTTTCCGTACAATTCACTGGTAGACGCTTGATAAAATTTAACTTTCTTTTCCATTCCCAAAAGTCGAATCGCATCTAAAAAACGCAACGTTCCCAAACCGTCGGCATTTCCGGTATATTCCGGAGTATCAAAAGATACTTTTACATGGCTCATTGCTGCCAGATTGTAAATTTCATCCGGTTGAATCTGTTGAATCAGGCGGATAATATTTGTAGAATCCGTCAAATCTCCGTAATGCAAAAACAATCGCACATCATTATAATGCGGGTCTTTGTACAGATGGTCAATTCTGTGTGTATTTATAAGACTGGAACGACGAATCATTCCGTGTACTTCATATCCTTTTTCCAATAAAAACTCTGCCAAATATGAACCGTCTTGTCCCGTAATTCCGGTAATTAATGCTTTTTTCACTTTACTCTCCTTAAGAATTAAATTTTTATTTTAGATGTCCATTCTATATTATTTAGATACCAATCTACACTTTCTTTCAAGCCCGTTTCAAAATCAGTTTTAGGGTACCAATGTAAAATGTTTTTAGCTTTGGTAATATCCGCCATAGTTTCTGTCATGTCCGTTTTTTGAACAGGTTGATAATCTATAACTGCTTTTTTTCCTGTATACTTTTCTATCATTTCAATCATTTTATTCAACATTATCGGAGAATCTCCGCGTCCAAGATTAAATATTTCATATCCAACCGGTTGCAATGCTGCTATAGTTCCTCTTGCTATATCTTCAACAAAAGTAAAATCTCTGGCTTGTGTTCCGTCTCCGTATAATGTAATCGGAGTTCCTTCATAAATCCACTTTATAAAACGAAACGGACTCATATCCGGACGACCTGCCGGACCGTAAACCGTAAAATATCGACATATTGAAACATCAATACCGTACAAATAATGATACGTATACGCCATCACTTCTGCAGCTTTTTTAGTTGCCGCATACGGAGAAATCGGCGTATTAACACTGAGTTTCTCATCAAACGGCAAAGGCTGACCTGCATATAAAGAACTTGTTGATGCTAAAACTATTTTCTTTACAGAAAACTCTCTCATTAATTCCAACAAATTCAAAGTTCCCATCGCATTGGTTGTCATATAAACAAAAGGATTTTCTTGACTGTAACGCACTCCCGCACGAGCAGCCAAATTTATTACGGCATCAAACGAATGCTCTTGAAAAATCTGTCGCATTCTTTGTATATCTTCAATATCATCATGATAAAATTGAAACTTCTCATTTTTGTTTAAATCAGCAAGACGATGTTTTTTCAATTCTACATCATAGTAATCGTTTAAATTATCTACACCGACAACGAAGCTTCCTTGCTCTAACAAAATATTTGCAGTTCTTGCCCCGATAAAACCGGCAGCTCCTGTTACGAGAACTTTTTTCATATTTCTCCACTTCCAATTCATGTTATGTACTTATAACATAATATAAAGTTAGTTTAAAGTTATCACGACTTTTATTCTTTATCTTTTCCAATAAAATCATTAAAAATGGTAAACAAATAATTTTTATCTTCAAACTAAAAAAGCCGAAATCACAAAGAAATCGGCTTTTTATTTTGCAAAGAAATTGTTTTTATTTATTTAGAGCCTTAACAGTTGCTTCAAAAGACTCTACGTTATTAACACTGTAAATCGTTGCATTTCGGTCTATCTTTCTGACAAATCCGGCAAGAGTTTTTCCCGGACCGACTTCAATAAACGTGTCAAATCCGTCAGCTAATAGATTTTCAATAGTTTTTCTCCATTGTACGGGAGAGTACATTTGTTTAACTAACATTTCTTTTAATGTTTCCGGATTGTGAGGCTGTGCCGTAACATTAGAATAAACCGGAACTGTACCGTCTTGAAATGTTAATGCATCTAATTTTTCTTTTAATTGAACAGATGCATCTTTTAACATCGGTGAATGAAACGGTCCGGATACATTCAACACAACTGCTCGCTTAGCACCGGCTTCTGTTGCCAATGCACATGCTTCTTCTACGGCTGCTTTTTCTCCGCTGATTACAAGCTGTCCAGGACAGTTATAATTAGCCGGTACCACAACACCGCTTTTTACCTTAGCACATACATCTTCAACTACAGAGTCTTCCAAACCTAAAATAGCAGCCATAGCTCCAGCACCGGCCGGAACAGCTCTATCCATAATTATTCCACGATCCTGTACCAGTTTAACACCGTCTTCATAAGTCAATCTACCGCTGGCAGCTAAAGCAGAATATTCACCTAAACTAAAACCTGCATAAGCATCGAATTTCACGCCTGCATTTTCTAATAATCTATAACAGATAAAAGATATCATGTAGATTGCCGGCTGTGTATTTTCTGTTTTTCTCAAATCCTCTTCAGAACCTTCAAAACATATTTTTCCGATATCATAACCTAAAATTTCAGACGTCTTATCCATTCTGAACTTAACTAACGGATAATTATCGTGTAAATCTTTTCCCATGCCTACATACTGAGAACCTTGTCCAGTAAAAAGAGCTGCTATTTTCATTTTTTAACTCCTTAAAATTAACCTTCTTTAAAAACACCTATTTTACGAAATTTAGCGTATCTGGCTTCCAATAAATAATCGATTTCATATTGAGAAAGCTCTTCTAATGCACTTCTTAATTTATTCTTAATATTTTCAGCCATTCCTGCGTAATCTTGATGAGCACCGCCTTCCGGTTCTTCTATAATTCCGTCGATAATTTCCTTTTCTAATAAACTATTTGCATCTATTTTCAATGCCTGTGCAGCATCTACCGCTTTACTGGAATCTTTCCACAAAATAGAAGCACAACCTTCCGGTGAAATAACGGAATAAATAGAATTCGATAACATAAACACTTTATCCGCTACAGCCAATGCCAACGCTCCGCCGGAACCGCCTTCTCCGGTAATGATAGAAATAACCGGCGTCTTTAAAGTCGACATCTTATAAAGGTTATACGCTATAGCTTCCCCCTGACCGCGTTCTTCTGCTCCCAATCCCGGATAAGCTCCTGCTGTATCGATAAAGTTTATAATAGGACGACCGAATTTTTCAGCCTGCTCCATCAAACGCAATGCTTTACGATATCCCTCCGGATGAGGCATACCGAAATGACGTTTAATATTATCTTTTGTATCTTTACCTTTTTGAGTTCCGATAACTGTCACCGGAATACCTTCAAACATACCGATTCCGCCGACCATCGCGTGGTCATCAGAAAATCTTCTGTCTCCGTGTAACTGTACAAAATCTGTTATCAAATAATTTATATAATCAAGAGTCGTAGGTCTGTTCGGATGACGTGCCAACTGAATTCTTTCAGCCGGTGTTATTTTTCGATAAAGCTCTACTTTTAAAGTCGATGCATTGTCTTCTAACTGCTTGATAATAGGTAATAACGCAGTATTCGAATCATCAGAAATCTCTGATTTTAAATTATTCAATTTAGACTGTAGGTCTCTTAATTCTTCTTCAATGTCTTTTTTTGCCATTGCTACCACTCCTACCTATTTCAAACCGTATTGTTCTATTCTGAACTTTTTACTATTTCTGAGCATACTGATTCGATGCATTTTCAATAAATTTGCCAAAGTATCACGCATAAATTCTCTCGGTACAATCTGATCTAACATACCGTGTTCCAATAAAAATTCTGCTCGCTGGAAACCTTCCGGCAACTTCTGATTAATCGTCTGCTCAATTACACGAGGTCCGGCAAATCCAACCAAAGCTTTCGGCTCGGAAAGAATTATATCTCCTAAATATGCAAAAGAAGCTGTAACTCCACCTGTCGTAGGATGAGTCAGTACACTTATATACAAAAGCCCCGCATCAGAATGGCGTTTCACCGCAGCTGAAGTTTTTGCCATTTGCATTAATGAGAATATACCTTCTTGCATTCTCGCACCGCCCGAAGCACAAAAAACAACTACCGGAAGTTTTTTTTCTGTCGCATACTCAAATCCTCTGGCGATTTTTTCACCGACTACAGACCCCATACTTGCCATAATAAAGCGAGTATCCATTACCATTACTACAACAGGCTCACCTTTAATTTTTGCTTCACCTGCAATCACGGCTGAATAAGAGCCGGTCTGTTTAATTACATTTTTTAATTTATCATCATATCCCGGAAAGTTTAAAGGATCCATCGAACGCATTTTGCGACCGAATTCCGAAAAAGAACCTTTATCAATAGTGTATTTCAAACGAGCCATACTTGTTAATTTATGATGAAATCCACACTCCGGACAAACAAAAAGGGTTTTCGATAAAATCTTATTAAAATGAGTTGTCCCACATTCCGGACATTTTATAAAAAGATTAGCCATATATTATTG
>JAXJQT010000160.1:0-4348 GCA_036311025.1 Spirochaetota bacterium | reverse complement strand
CTTCTAGACGGAGCAACTTATATTTTTAATAAAAATGAAAAAGCATTAGGATTACCCGGTGTAAAAAATTTAGAAGTACAAGATTGGCTTTACTACCTGATAAACGCAAAGTTTGTAATAACAGATTCTTATCACGGAACATGTTTTTCTATTTTATTTAATAAAGATTTCATCACTATCGGTAATAAAATTCGTGGTTTAACACGTTTTAAAATGGTTTTAGGATTGACCAAACTTGAGAATCGTTTTGTTTTTGAACCGGCTGAAATTATAGAAAATGAAAAACTATTAGAACCGATAAATTATGACTATGCAAATAAAGTTTTGAATATAGAAATAGAGAAAACAAGAAAATGGTTACTAAATGCTTTGGCTGCACCTAAAAAAATTAGATTTGTAGAAATAGTCGCAATCTTAAAAAGAACTATTATTGCAAGGATTTTAAAGAAATTAACATCTTATTTTTATCTTAAAATCAAAGAAATAAACAAACCAAAATCACAAAAGCCGGAACAGCAAGATTGACAATAAATAATTCTTATGTTAAAAGGTCGCTAATAAAAATTATTACAGCCTCTTGGTGTAATAACCAAATTCCATAAGGGGGAAAAATGCGTAAGTACGAAATGATGATTGTTTTCGATGAAGAAGTGACTGCTATTGATCAGTGCAAGACATTTCTTTATGACACACTAAAAGAACATAGTGTGAAAATTCTTGAAGAGAAAGATTTGGGCGTAAAAGACCTTGCCTATGAAATCGACAAAAAGAAAAAAGGTCATTACTTCCAATTTTTACTTGAAGCAGAACAGTCTGTTTGGGTAGAAATCCAAAAAACTTTCAAAATCACAAAAAGCGTTATGCGTTATATTATTCTTAATCAGGAAGGCTAAGATATGTCAAGAGACTTGAATTCTGTTGTACTTGTAGGTAGACTGGTTAAAGATCCGGAAGTGCGTTATACGCCGAGTGGGACTCCTGTTGCCAGAATATCTATTGCAAACGGAGAAAGAATCAAGCAAAATAATGAATGGACTGATTTTACAAATTTCTTTGATGTTACGATTTGGGGCAATCAAGCTTCGAATTGTGAAAAATATTTAAGAAAGGGTAGTCAGATTGCTATTAGCGGAAGCCTAAGACAAAGTCGTTGGACTGATCCTGCGACTAATCAAACACGTTCAAGGGTTGAGGTTATTGCAAATTCTATTCAATTTCTTTCACCGTCAAGTAATCAGAATATGCAAGGCGGACAAGGTAGCTATCCTCAGAATAATAATGGTGTCGCAAATATGCAGACACAACCATCAGCACCTAAAAATAACGGATTCATCCCTGATCCTTGGGGAGATGCTGGAACTCCGGTATCTTCCGATGTCGGAGATCCTTTTGGTGGTGTTGATAATATCGATGATATACCATTTTAATAAGGAGATATTTAATGTCTGAAGAAAAAGATGAAAAAGTTGATGCAAAAAATTTTGTTCCAAAAGACAAAATGGAAAATGATCAAATAAAAAACAGAAAAAAAATGTTTTTACGTAGAAAAGTATGTAGATTCTGTGTTGATGAAAATTTAAAAATTGACTACAAAGAAGTTGACACTTTAAGAAGATTTATTACTGAAGGTGGAAAAATCATTCCTAAGAGAATGAGTGGTAATTGTTCTAAACATCAAAGAAGAGTTGCAGCAGCAATCAAAGTGGCTAGAGCTATTGCTCTTTTGCCTTATGTAAAAGCCTAAGGAGTAAGTAATGAGCGTAACAAAAGTTATACTTGTAAAAGATGTATACAACCTTGGAGAAGAAGGTGATGTAAAAGATGTAAAAAGAGGGTATGCTAGAAATTACTTGATTCCTCAAGGATTTGCAGTTGATTACACTCTTCAAAACAGAAACACTTTAGCTAAAAGAAGTGCAGCTATCGAAAAGAAAAAACTTCAGAAAAAAGAAAATGCTAGTGCATTAAAAGCAAAATTAGAAGCTGAAGAAATCTTAGTTAAGATTCCTGCCGGAGAAAAAGGTAGATTATACGGCACTGTTACTACTACTCAAATTGTTGAAGAATTAGCTACAAAAGGTTATGAACTTGACAGAAGAAATGTAGAACTTAGTGACCATATAAAAATTGCCGGTAAATATAAAGTTTCTGTTCATTTATACAATGATATCTACGCAGAAATTCCTTTAGTTGTTGAAGGAATCGTAGAAGAAAAGAAAAATGAAGGAAGAAAACCTGCAAGAAAGAAAAAAGAAGAAGTTGCTGAAGTTGCAGCTGAAACTGCTTCTGATGCAGAATAATTATATTTTCTAATATAAAAAAAGCTGACAGCTATGACAACTTTGTCACAGTTAGTCAGTTTTTTTTTACCTTAATGAAAATCCTTTATCTACAGAAAATCACAGGAATAAATATGGATAATGTAAAATCACATAACGGCAAAGTTGTACCTTCAAACCTTGATGCAGAAAAATATATTTTAGCCTCCTTATTATTATACAACGAAGTTTTTGACAATCTTGAAGAAGTAAAACTGGAAGCAGAAGATTTTTTTGATATTCGTAATCAATGCATTTTCAAAGCTATGCGAGAATTGAAATCTGAAAATCAACCATTGGAATTAGTGGCTATCACAGAAAAAATGCGTGTCAGCAAAACACTTGAAAATGCCGGAGGAGCAGAGTATTTATCACTTCTACTTGACGTTCAACCGACAAGTGCTTATGCAGTACACTATGCCAAAGTTGTAAAAGACAAATCAACACTTAGAAAATTAATCTCTATATCAAGTGAAATTCTGAATGAAAGTTATAATAATCCGGAAAACATAAAAGAGCTGGTCGATTGTGCTGAAAAAAAGATTCTTGATATCAACGATGACGTATTCTCTACAAAGCTTTTTGCAGTAAAAGATGTCGTCCGTGAAGCTATAAAATATGCAGTAGAACAAAGTAAGCACAATGGTGAGATTTCAGGTATTCCGTCCGGATATTATGATTTAGATGATATGACAGATGGTTTTCATAATTCAGAATTAATAATTATTGCTGCACGTCCGTCTGTAGGTAAAACAGCTTTCGCATTAAATATTTTAAACAATATGGCTTTACGCCATGGAAAAAAAATTGGTTTTTTCAGTTGTGAAATGCCTAAATTACAACTTATGCTCAGAATGCTTTGTAGCGAAGCCGAAGTCGATCAACAAAGACTAAAAAAGGGAACGTTACCTCAACAATCATTAGGTCAATTGGCCGAAGTTGCAGATCATTTTTATAAATCTACTATTATTTTTGATGACACACCTAATATTCCAATAATGGAACTACGCAGTAAAGCAAGAAAAATGCGGCGTGAATTTGGAGTAGAATGTATTATGATAGATTACCTCGGACTTGTATCTGTAGGTGAAGAAATGAGTCAACTTCCGCGTCATGAACAAGTTGCTTTTGTTTCTAAATCATTAAAATCACTGGCACGTGAACTCGAAATTCCTATAATCGCATTGGCACAGTTAAATCGTCTAGTTGAATCTCGAGGTGATGACGGAGTTCCGAGAATGTCAGACTTAAAAGACTCAGGCTCTATAGAACAAGATGCAGACTTAATTATGTTTATTCACAGAAAACAGTCTCAGTTAACTGAAAATGACGGACCAAGCAAATTTGACATGAGAAAAATCATCGTCGGAAAAAACAGAAACGGTCCTATCGGTGATGTAGATTTTATATTCTTAAATCAATTTACAAAATTCGCTTTAAAAGATAAAACTAGCAGCGAACATTTTGAATAAAACAGGAGCTTTATTATGAAAAACTTTTTTAAATCTTTTTTTATTTTCTTTTCAGGCATGATGTTCAGTGGTTTTCTTTTAGTTGCTGTAATAGTAGGCTTTATTTTAATGTTTCAACCACAAACCAATAACGATTTACAAAATGACTCCTTTTTAGTTCTTGATTATAAAGGAGAAATTATTGAAAAACCAAATGATTCATCTTTTTTTCTGCCTAATTCAAAACTTAGATTAAAAGATATTACTAACGCCATTAATAAAGCCCGTTTTGATAATAAAATTAAATTTATACTGATTGACGGTGACTTTACACATTATCCAATGAATTACGTTTATGAAATAGAACAAGAACTGCAAAAGTTTAAGAAATCAGGAAAAAAAGTTTATGCATGGTTTTCAAATTCCGGCGGAAGTGCTTATACCTTATGTACTGTCGCCGAAAAAATCGCAATGCCGAACACAAACGCTGCAAATCTAAACATCGGCGGATACAGCATGACAATTCCTTATAATAAGAATTTGTTTGATAAAGCCGGCATTGCATTTCATGTAGTACAT
>JAXJQT010000159.1:0-1160 GCA_036311025.1 Spirochaetota bacterium | reverse complement strand
ACGCAATTCTTTCAACGAATCCAAATAATCTTCACGAGCTACATTTTGATTCAACAAGCTCTCGGCATAACCGCGACGTAATTCTTTTATCTCTTCCGTTACGCTCATCACTTCTTTTAAAGAAGAAGATAATTTTTCTTCTACTTCATTGCGTAATTCTTTTACGCTTACATTTGTTAATGCTCGAAGAGATTTTAATTCTTCATTATGTTCACGGCATAATTTTTCGTATTCACGGCGGCTGCTTGCTCCCAACGCTTCAGCTTCAAGCTCTACGTTTTCACGCAATAACTCTAATTCTGCATTCAACTTCGACAACATTTCACCGTAAGATAAACCGCTTTCTTCACGTAACGCTTCCAAATCTTCTTTTAATCCGGACAACATTACACCGCCGGCGGATACTTCGGCAGATAATTCGCCGTACAAACGTTCAGCTTCTCGACGACCAGATTCATATTTTTCGCTCAACATTTCTAGCTGTTTAGATAATTCGGAACGAGCTGCTTCTCCTGCGGTCGTTACCAAGTCATGCAAACGATTTTCATGTTGAGATTTTACGGCCAACAATGAAGACTCTATTTCTTCATAGCGTGTTTCAAGTTCGGCTTTTTTAGATTCGCCGATATTTCTCAATTCTTCCAAGTCTCTTCGGATAGAAGATAAAGTTTGGCGACCGTCATTCAATTCTGACAATGCTACTTGTGTTTGAGCTTTTACGCTTTCACCGAAACATTTTTCCAACATCTGCATTTGCAATTCTAAGTCGCTGTAACGAGCCGACAAACGAGATTCATACAGCGAAAAAGATTCCGCTAATGAGTTCTTGCTTAACTCTTTTTTAGATTCAAGTTCTTTTTCTATTTCTGATGCTAAGCCGTAAAGACGATTGTATTCGCACAATACTTTTCCGGCTTCACTTTCTCCGGCTTGTTTTATGGCTCCGAAGCTCTTTTCTACTTCTGCCAACGATTCTCGAATCCTTTTCTCGAATGATTTTTGTTCATTCAATGTTTTACTGTACACATTTTCGAATAGATTAGTATAGGTACGACTTTCGTCTTTCAATAACTCGCTGCATTCTTTTTCTTTCTGCGACAATTGAGATAAGCGTTCGGCCAAGCCTTTTTCCAACTCAGACAAACCGCGACGAGTTCTTT
>JAXJQT010000158.1:0-2549 GCA_036311025.1 Spirochaetota bacterium | reverse complement strand
GTTATTACCTCTGTATCGCGGAGCTTCACCGATTCAAAGTGCTTTGCTATCCGGAGAAAAAGAATCCGGTATTTCAATTCAGCAAATCGCACTTGAAGTTGACAGCGGAGATATTTTTAGAGCAGAGAAGTTTGAAATAACAGAAGACGACAACGCTATTACCATAGAAGAAAAAGTCGCACAACAAGCTGCCGATATGATAGAGAAAGTACTTCATGAAATAGAAAACAACACGGCAACAGCATCTAAACAAGATTCCTCAAAAGCAACTTTTTGTCGTATGATTTCAAAAGATGACGGAAATATTGATTGGAACACCGAAGTAACTTCTGTTTTCAATAAAATCAGAGCATTTGCAAAATGGCCGATAGCCTCTACCATGCTTGACGGAAAAAAACTAAATATTCACAAAGCCGTTATTTCAAAAATGGAAAATACCGGCACTCCAGCCGGAACTATAGTTTGTGCAGACAAAAAAGACGGACTTTGCATTCAATGCGGTAACGGCGTTCTAGAAATAAAAGAATTGCAACTTGCCGGTAAAAACAAGTTAAAAGCAACTGACTTTTTAAACGGTTCTCGTAATCTTGCAGGTAAATGTTTGATTACCGGATAAAATACTATACAGGAGAAATATCAAAAATGGCAAAACAATTAACATATTTCAAAGATGGTTTAACTTCAGTTAAAAATCGTGTACTAATCAGAGCCACTGACAGTGATGAAAAGAAAGCTGTAAAAATCATCTGGTATTCTTTTTTTCTGGGATTATTAATTTTAACAATTTGTTCGTATTCTATTTTTGTCGGTATTACTTTTTCCGGTGAAAGCGTAAAAGTCGCAAATGTAGAAGGCGACAATATTTACACCGCAATGCGTAAACTGTCCGAAAAAAATCTAAGTGTACGAGTTTTTCCGAAATACTCTGATGAATTTGCCGAAGGCGTTGTTTTCAATCAAAGCCCTGAAGCAGGAACTTTAGTTAAAAAAAATCGTAATATTTCATTTAATGTATCAATGGGAAAAAAAGCCGATGCACTTCCGGATTTTACGGGGCTGTCACTTTACGAGATTGCGACAATGTTAGTTCGTGAATACAACTATCAAAATAAATTGCCTTATACTTTTGACCAAAAAAACTATGAATTCAGTGAAACTGTAGAAAAGGGAAGAATCATTCGCCAAGAACCGGTAGAAGGAACTCCGCTTAAAAGTGTCAAAAGCGTAAAACTTTGGATATCAAAAGGTTTGGATATTCCCGAAGAACATAATTTTCAAGACTACATAGGTAAGAATCTGACAGAAGTTTTGGAAGATTTAGGAATGAAAGAAGTAAATACGAACGTTTTCTTCCAAGAAACAAACAAAAGACAAGAACATTTCATTGTTACAAATCAAAATGTTGAAGCAGAAAAAAATGTTGATGAGTTTATTAAAAAAGGCGAAACAATGACTCTTTCGGCAAATATTTGGGTAGAAAAAAACAGAAACCTGATAAATAAAAACTTCATAATTGATTTACCTGCAAAAAATATTCCGTACAGATTTATGATTTATAAAGAAAATCCTGGTGAAGAGAGAAAGCTTTATTTCTCTATGCTTACAAAAGGCGGAATGTCTTTTTCTATTCCGTACAGCATAAAAAAATTCGGTAAAATAACAGCATTGGCTAATGATACCGTTTTAAAAGAAGATACAACAGAGGAAGAGTAACTTCCTTGTTAAAACGGCAATCTGGCTTGCATAAAACTTGTCAAATAAAATCCGACAGCGATTTTATCATTAAGCGTTATGCCGCCGCCGAGATTGCAACGTACTTTATCAGCACAGTAAAAGCCGGGAAATATTCCGGCTTTTATATTTAGCGGCGGTTCTTCTATACTTTCCGGCGAGATATCTAGATTCATCCCCAATTCTATATGAAGCGAAAAATAATTAACTATAGAAAAACAAAATAATATATCATTTTCAAAAAAATGCTCATATGCATATTCAACCGTATAAAATAATCCATTTCTAAATTCATCACCGATTCCGGCACCGGCATAAAGATAAAAGCCATTCCACACATAACCTGTTTCTAAAAAAACACTGATACCGCCATAAGCCGGAAAGATTTTGAACATATACTCAAATCCGGTAGTTGCTCCCACCGTAAAATTATCATCTGTTACATTACCGGAAAACAGTCCCGGAAAATTAGATTTCTGAGAAAAACGCAATTTAAATAAATGACGATTTTGAGATAAGAATGTATAAGAGACTCGACTGTTTTGCGAGAAAAAATCCTGTGTTCCATACAACCCGCCTGAAAATGAAAAAGAGAAAGTTATATTTTTTCTGGAATAATAAGAATTTCCCAATCTGATTTCACCGGAAAAACAAGGAATAACCAAAAAGAATATAAATAATATAGAAAAAAAGAATTTACTTCTCATCATTAACTCCGAAACAAAAGCCTCTATATCATAAAGAAAATCTATTATCAAATAACTGAAAGAAAATTGACAAGATATTTTCTTTACGCTAAAATCACTGCAATTTTATAT
>JAXJQT010000157.1:0-9732 GCA_036311025.1 Spirochaetota bacterium | reverse complement strand
ATGGAAAGGATGATAACTTCCGTCATTATGCCGAGTTCCAAACATTTCCAAAGTTTTGTCTTTGGGAGTTGCCGTAAAAGCAAAGAACGAAAGATTTTTATGCTTACCATGTGCAATCATTTCTTTAATTATTTTATCATCTTTTTCTATTTCTTCTTCTGCCATACCTTCTATTTCTGCATATTCTTTTAATGCATCATCTGTATCTGCAAGTGCAGTTTTTAACTTCAATGCCGCAGAACCAGTTTGAGAAGAATGGGCTTCATCAACAATAACAGCAAAGTTTCTACCTTTTACTTTATCTACTTCTTCGTAAATCACCGGAAACTTTTGTAATGTAGTAACAATAATTCTGTCACCGTTATTTAATGCATCACGTAAATCTTTTGAATTCTTTTTTTCATCGATTGTCGTAACTGCTCCGAGTGTATGGTCAAAGCTGCTTATTGTATCTTGTAATTGAGCGTCTAAAACCGTACGGTCCGTAACAACTACAACACTGCTAAAAATTGCATTATTTTCATCGTCATGAAGAGAAGCAAGACGATATGCTGTCCATGAAATAGAGTTTGATTTTCCGGAACCGGCACTATGTTGAATTAAATAATTTTTGCCACTGCCATTTCCTTTTACATCTTGAATGAGTTTTCTAACAACATGAAGTTGATGAAATCTTGGAAAAATAAGAGTTTGTTTTTCTTTTATTTCAACTTCCCCATTTTCTTTATAGATTTTTTCTTCTTGAATCTGTAAGTGAAGGAACTTTTGAAAAATATCCATTATACTATCTTTTTGAAGAACATCTTCCCAAAGATAACTTGTTATAAAATCTTTATCTGTATTGCTTGGATTCCCCTTTCCGCCATCTTGTCCTGCACCGTTTGAACCTTGATTAAAAGGCAAAAAGAAAGTTGATTTTCCGTTTAGTTTGGTTGTCATATAAACATCAAACAAATCTACACAGAAATAAACCAAAACACGATTATTAAACTGAAAAACAATTTCTCGATTATCACGGTCATTTTGCCATTGAAGTTTTGCATTTGTAACGCTTTGTCCCGTAATTTGATTTTTAAGTTCCAAAGCTACAAGAGGAATTCCGTTTACCGTTAAAACCATATCAACAGATTTTGAGCAAGTTGCAGAATAAAACCACTGTCTGTAACATTCTATTTTATTCTTTGCATAAAGTTCTGCTGAAAGTTGATTTAATGTAGATTCCGGTTTGAAAAAACACACTTTAAATTGAATACCACGATGCTTAAAACCGTGACGAAGAACATGAAGCATACCGTCTGAAATAACTGCATCATTGAACTTTTTACAAAATGCATCTTCTGTATTTCCTGGATTTTGATTTTCAAACCGCTTCCATTCTTTACTTTGAGTTTCTTTTATAAAATTAATAAGTGTATTTTTATATATTCCATATTTTGTATCAAAGACATCATAACCTTTTGTATATCCGCCATTTGCAGAAAGAAAGTAAGATTCTATATATTCTTCAAAGTTTTTTTCTTTTGTACGGAGTTCTTGAGTTTGTTGTGTCATAGAGAAAGTTCCTTGTAATCAAAATCTAACATTCTCTACATCTTATCATATTTTTTAGTTTTTATTTAACATCTCTTCAACTAACAATGCTACTGTTGTACCAATTTCATTTTTAAGTTCTTTAGTTATCAAAGAAAACTTTTTTGAATTTTCTATAGCAACCTTTATTTTATCTTTATAATTATCCTGAAATTTTAGTCGAGTTTTACTATAACTTCCTCCAAGTTTTTCCATAAGGCATTTTTCTATATAAGTTCTATTCCCTATCTTTTCATTTTCAATCAAAAGAGTCTGGTCATATTCTGTACAATCAGAAAAATGTAAAAGAAGCCAAAATTCAAAACAAGGATTAGAAACACAAAACTTAATCTCTCCATTTTTTTCAGCATCAAGAAGCACATCATATTGTGAATCTGAAAAACTTTGTTTATCTCTATCAACAATAATGCAAAGTTTATCACCATCTAAAAAGTTTGAAGCATTTTTTATAGCATCCGTAGCATCTTGATAAATTCTTAATGGATTACTACTTGTATCTTTATCATGACGAATGGGTATAATCTCTATTAAAGGATTAATTCCTATTTCTGAACGAAATTCAATTATACCTTTAAAATAACGATATTCAGTTTTTTCACCTTCACAAGCAATAAAATATCGTATCTTAGGTTCTTCTGAAAATTCTTTTTCAGGATAACGTTCTCCATAAGGTTGACTTATTCTCATCTTCCCTCGCTAATTTTATTCTCTTTCAACATTATCATTTGGGAAAAATATAGAATCAAAAATCGGTACGCCACCATAACGACCATCCAAATATGCCTTTTCAATTTTTTTATCAAATCTTTCCTTAAATCTATCAAATGGATATAGAACACTATCTCCTCTTGGAGTTGCTTCTACAAAGAAAATTTCATCCTGTCTTACCATATCTAAATTAAGCAGATGACTTTCATGAGTTGAAATAATAAGTTGAATATTCTTTTTCTTTGCATAATGTAAAAAGTTTTCAATAAATTTTCTTGTAAGTTGGGGATGAAGACTTTTGTCTATTTCATCAATTATAAAAACAGAGTTCTCTTTTTTTATAAACAAAATAGATAGTAAATCCAACAATCGTTGAGTTCCATCTGATTCATCAGCAAGCGAAAACGGAACGTCCTTTATTCCAAAATGTTCAAAAGTAATTTCTGTAAAAACTGGTTCTCTATCTTTAAAAGTAACAAAAATTAATCGTTCATTAATATTAAATCTAAAACCACAAGCTTCAGCATTCACAATACTTTCTGTACTATCTTTAGGACAAGTTCTTTGAATTGCTTCTTCAACTTCTTTTCTAAATTCTGGTCTAATTTTATCTAAAGCTTGCTCTTTAGAAATAATATGAGGTATTACTTTGAAATACCAGTTTTGAATATTTCTATAGCATTTATCAAATCATTAATATTTTTCTCTGAGAAACAATCATAACCTGTAATTGGTGTATTTGGATATGAAATATTTAAATTTTCTATCCAATTATATACATCTTTGAGAATGTGCATTCTTTCATTATTTTTGTATAGCTCTGATTTATTAGTAACAATTTCAGATAAAAATGTTTTATTAACTACATATTGAAAATCTTCCTGATATATTTTCATTCGAGAAATATTTTCTTCATTAAGGTAGGTTTCATTAAAATATACAGAACCATTCGTAGAATTCCTTGAGAAAATAATTTCATCTTTAGACTTATTTAATTTTACAAGCCACTCTTCTGTGATTCGTTTTTGAAACATTATTATTTCAAAGCCATAGGCATAAATATTACCATTTATACAAATTTCGAATTCAAAATATGATGGCTTTGTTTTATTTTCAGGATTTAAACGAAAATAATTTTCTTTCCTAATTTCAAAATATTCATTTTCAACACCAACCCGTGTAGCTGCACGTGCATATTCCATTGCTTTAATAAAATTAGACTTACCGGCTGCATTAGCACCAAAAATAGCAGCAAATTTTAATAACTTAAAATCATTTGTTTGATATAAGCGTTCTTTGTGATTTTGAATCGAACCTGCAATAAGAGATAATGTTTGATTTTTATCAAAGGAACAAAAATTACCAACTGTAAATCGGCTTAACATAAAACATCTCCTTTTGGAGTCAAAAAATTAATAAAACAAATATAGTAAAAAACAACAAAAAAAACAACACACGCCACACGTGATTTTTTCACATTTTATTCTCGATTTTTCTTGCCTCTTTTTTTGCATTTAATTATCTTATATTTAGGAGGAAAAAATATGAATAAAACTTTTAACATTCTTTCAATTGATGGTGGCGGAATTCTCGGTCTATATTCAGCAGATATTCTTGAAAAAATTGAACAAGAATATTTCAATGGAGAACCTTTATCAAATCATTTTAATCTTATAACAGGAACCTCAACAGGAGGAATTATCGCATTAGCTCTTAGTACAGGTGCAAGTGCAAAAGAAATAAAACAATTTTATCTTAGACATGGTGAAAAAATTTTTCCAAAAAAGAAACGTAAATTTCCTGGCTTCTTTAAAAATAAATATTCTAATAAGAATTTAATGAATGCATTAAAAGAATTCTTTGGAAATGAAACGATTAAAGATTGTAAAAGCTATGTTTGTATACCATCCATAGATATCGTAACATGCCAACCTATAATGTTTAAAACAAACAACAATAATCAATTAACCAGAGACGATAATACAAGCTTAGTTGATATTGCCCTTGCAACGTCAGCAGCCCCAACTTTCTTCCCTATTCATTCATTCGGAAACTTTGCTGGCTTGATTGATGGTGGTTTATGGCAAAATAATCCAACCTTGTGTGGAGTAATTGAAGCAATTTCATATTTTGTAGGAAAAGATAAAGAATTCGACAAAATTAATATTTTATCTTTAGGAAACCCTAGTTCTTGTATAAAATCTGGGATTTCTACAAAAAACTATAATTCAAGTATTATAAAATGGAATGTTAATTTGGTCACATTACCAATGAAAATTTCTTCAATTGCAACAGATCAAATCTTAAATTTTCTGCAAAGAGCAAATGCTTTAAATATACAAAATTATCTTCGCATCGAACCGCAAAATTTACCAACGAATTTTCTAGATTTGAAACTTGATTCAGCTGATGATGAATCCTATAAAAAAATATTAGCACAAAGTGCCAGTGACTTTAATCAAAACAAAACCAAACTACAAAACTTTTTCACGGAGGAAAAATAATGAATTTACACACCGAATTTCAAACTTTCAATGAAGCCATTAAACTAACACAAAACAGAAAAGAAAGAATTTTATCTAGTCGAAATGCTGTTAGAGAAAAAATACGTAACCATTTTAAGAATGAATTACAAATAAATCAGCCTAAATTTATGAGACAAGGTTCTTTTGCAATAAATACAGCACTTAATCCACTTGCAGATAATGAAGTAGACATTGATGACGGTTTGTATTTAAAACATATAGACGAAAATAACAAAGCCACATGGCCAACACCAAAAGAAGCACACCAGCTCGTAATAGATGCATTATGTAACCATACACAAGATGGCTGTGAAGATAAAACATCTTGTGTCAGAGTTGTGTATAAAAATTTCTATCATGTAGATATTCCTATATACATTATGCAAGGAAATCATGCAAAACTTGCAAATAAAAAAACAAATAAATGGGAAACTAGCGACTCTAAAGATTTTAGCAACTGGTTTTATAACAACAGAAAAAGCGAACAAACAAATCGCATTATACGTTACCTAAAAGCATGGAGAGATTACAACAATATAGATTTTTCAAGTATTGAACTTACTATTCTTGTAACAGAAAATCACATTGAAAATGATGATGATGGAATATCTTTAAAATCAACTGTAGATAATATTTATTCTCATCTTAATATATTCAGAAGAATAGACAAACCTGTAGCTCCCTATGAAAATTTATTAGACAAAAAAAATATAGATTCATTAATTAGAAGTATAAAACAACTAAAAGATGATTTAAATACAGCATATAATAGTTCTTCAAAAAACCGTGCTACAATGATATTAAAAGAACAATTTGGGAATAGATTTCCTATTGCAGGAGATTCAAATACTCAAGAATATAAGTGGAGTCCAAAACCGTGGGGAAATTAATAACTGAAAATAGTAAAAACTTCATCAAAAATAATTTTCCAGAAGTTTCAATTCAAGAAACAGATATAGAAATTATCTTTGAAGGACGATTTATTATTAATGCCCGAAAGGAAAATTTTGAAATACATGAAGCACCTCTATTAAGAATAATAATGAATAAGGATTATCCTAACATTTTACCTGTTTGTTATGATTTAAGTAATAAAATAAACTATGATCATGTATTTCAAGATGGTTCCTTATGTGTTTCAACTCTACTTGATTTAGCTATCACACTGAAAGACTCAATCTCCATTCAAGATTATATTGATAAATTTATTATTCCTTATTTTCTGTCATATAGATATTGGCAAAAAACTGGTAAAGATTTAAATGGAGATCGCTCTCATGGCACAAAAGGGATTTTTGAATCTCTAAGAGAATATCTTTCTTGTAATCTTTCTGATGAAGAATTATTAATTCTTCTATGTTGGGCTTCAAAATCAAAAAAGTTTAAACAATGTGTTCCAAAACAATTACAAGAAAAATTCAAAACTAAATATATAATATATGTTCGAAAACTTCGTACTTTAGGAATTAATTATCTACGATTACAATATCAGTTTTTATCAATAACTTTAATCAATGACTCTAAAAAGAGATAATTTATATGAAATACAGAAACATTCATTTCATTATATATTCACTTTCTCTGTAATTATCAGGATTTTGTAATAAAGAGTCTATTTCTTCTTTTTGCCATTCTTGTATTGTCTTATTGTTTATGCATAATTCCATTCTCCTACACACTCCTTTTCCCGGTAACTACTTCGTAAATCAGCGACTTTTTGTATGCTTCTAATTCTACCACCAACTGTTCTTTCTTTGTAATAAGTTTATCGATTTCGGAACATTTTTTG
Organism: Spirochaetota bacterium; assembly: GCA_036311025.1. Lineage (GTDB taxonomy): Bacteria > Spirochaetota > GWE2-31-10 > GWE2-31-10 > GWE2-31-10 > RGIG8597. The sequence continues at coordinate 3,120 of JAXJQT010000157.1, read as the reverse complement.
TCGAGGTAATCGGAAATTTGTTGTTGTTCGGAAAGCGGCGGAAGAGCTACAAATATATTTGCAATTTCAGAAGCAGAAATATGAACTACTTTTAATTTAGTTTTTCCACAACTTTTTTGAGTTTGACCATAACTATTATAAACATAGCTAAGAAAACGAGGTTCTTGAGAATGACTCAAAACAATTATATCCCCACCTGCTAAACATTTTTCATTTCCAAGATAAACAATATTTTTACCTATCTCTTCTGGTAATTCTCCTGTACATGCAAACAAAATATCTCCAAAGGAAAAATACTGCAAAACATTATAAAACGATTTGTTAGTTCTTGTTTTACACTCATAAAAAACATTGTCATATTTTGAATAAATCTCTCCATAACGAACACAAGGAGAATCACCATCTTGAACAATTTGCTCCTTTGTTATTCCATTTCCCTTATGCATACTATTTGCAATAAATTTTGTTCTTCTTATTTCCCAATCCTCAGGAATCTCCCCAATCCATTCAATTCCGCTGTTTTTCATTTTTGCATTGGGATTTAGACCTTTTGTAACAGCTTCGGTGATAATAGCTTGTTTTAATTTTTTGTATTCTTCAATACTTTCACGAGTCTTTGAAATGGTGGAATCGATTTGTGAAACCTTTTCATCTAAAAAATCAGCAATTTGTTGTTGTTCAAAAGTTGGCATTGCAATAGGAAAATCTTGTAACATTGATAGTCGTACAGAATCTACTGTTGATTTTGTATTTGCAGTCTCTATTGAAATATAAAACAAATTCTGCAAATAGTAATACAAATATCGCCTATTTACATTATGAATGTGTTGCAAACTATACACACGTTGATGACAACCATATTTCCCATCTACATAATGAAAAATCTTTCCCGCTCCAACGCCATCTCCAGCCATTAAAATTGCAGGACCTTCAAAAGTGTATTTATTACTTTTTTCCACAATAGGAGACCTAACATAAAAAGGATATATTCCATCAGAAACGTTATCTTGGGTATCTTGGTTTCCTGTAAAAATTTCACATAAATACCTAAGTCGAATCACGTCCCAATCTTCCGGTATTTCACCAATCCATTCAATTCCACTGTCTTTCATTTTTCGCATTTTATTTCTTCCCCATTTTCTTAACAATCGGATTTGCTCAAGTCTAACGACTTTCGCTTTTTGTAACGTGAGTTCCGTTAGGAACGAACAAATCCGTTTATTATTTTTCACTTCTCACCTTTCACTTTTCCGTTTTCCATTTACTTTATTCCACTGTCTTTCATTTTATACTTTCCATAAATAAATCTTGCTTTTTCCAGTCGGCAGGAAATCCCATTGAAGGCAACTGCATGTCTCTGCATAGGGGCATTACTTCTCCTAACTGTTTTCTAAAATTAAAATCTGGAGCACAAATATCTAAAAAATGTGTGATTATACAGATAGAAATATAGATTCTATCTTGAGCAGGAATAGAATTAACCCATTTCGCCGGTGTCGAAGTTGGTAACATGGGACGGATAATAAAACTACGACTGAATAACCTTGAATGATGTGCACAAATGTTTCTTACTAGATTTAAATGTTGCATCCAGCTTATAAATACTTTTGTTGAAGCTTTTGTAAAACCAAAATATTTTGCTATCTTAGTTTTAGCAGGAATTTCATTTTTTATATTAGAATAAATTTTAGAAACAGTTCCAAATGTTGTTGTCTCAAAAATCATCCATGCAGGTGGGGATAAAGATGGATTATATTTATACTCATAATGTTCTTTGAATATTTCTCGAGAACGATTCCAATGAGCATTTAATTCATTAAGATTTTTTTGGAAAAGTTCTTTTGAATATGCTAATTCTGAATCTGTATACCACCTAGATCCATGTGAAAGAGACATTTCTAATTCAAGTTGAGTCCTAAAAGCAACTTCAATATGACCTAATGCCTCTGTAATTAAATTTCGTAATTTTGAATCAAACACATAATCATTCCAAATAAAATCCCACTTAGAACTTGGAAGAAACGGAGTATTTTCTTCATTATTATTTTGATAAGGATAAGTATATCCACGGAGTCTATAGTAATTTACATTACCAAGTATTTTTTTCAGTTCTTCTTTTGAGATTCCTGTTAATCCTCGATTTAAAAGTAATTGTGCCTGGTCATCCAAAGCAAGAGGAGGTTTATTGTAAAGTTCTTTATCCATTTTCACTTCCAAAACTAAAAGATTTAGTATTAGGACAAAAAAAGAACCTCGCTGGGTGCGCATTATAGTTATAAATAACCATTAGAGGCGTGCAAGGTTTTCTTATTCCCAAGATAGCACATCTATTTGGTGCTGACAAGTAAGATTTTTTTTGTCTCTATCTTGTTATTTTTCATTTTTCGCATTTTGTCTCTTCCTATTTTTCCTAACAATCGAATTTGCTCAAATCCAACGACTTTCGCTTTTTGTAACGTGAGTTCCGTTAGAAACGAACAAATCCGTTTGTTATTTTTCACTTCTCACCTTTCACTTTTTTTTAGCTGTTTGTTCCAAGTTCTTTATAACTTCTAAATATTCTTTTTCTACAGGAGAAAGATTTTTCTGAATAAACTTTTGATATTCGCCTTCGGCTTTTTCTATTGCTTGTTTGTGACTTACGGAACCTGCGTTTTCTAAAATTTCTTTTCCTGTTGATGAAAGGATTTTATCTAATTGTTCAACATAATCTGCCATATACATTGTTTTATGTTCTATTGCGTTGATTTCTGCTAAGTCAAAATATGCAGAAACAAGATTATTCAAAACTTTTAATTCATTTTCTGAAAGATAATTTTTTGCAATGACAACATCTTTTTTTGTTGGAAAATCCCCTGAAAATGTTGAAAGCCCCATAAAATCTTTTTCTGCATCTGCTCGATTATAAATTACTTCGGCAGCTGTATTTCCGTGAGTTGCAAAATGTAGTTTGTTTTGTACCATTTTGAAAAACGCAATACTTTCTGCACTTTTGGGATTGTAATCCGCACTTGTTGCATACAAATCCAATACCTGACGATACATAACTTTTTCGCTGGAACGAATATCACGGATTCTTTCTAAAAGTTCTTTCCAATAGTCGCCGCCACCCAGTTCTTT
>JAXJQT010000156.1:0-1527 GCA_036311025.1 Spirochaetota bacterium | reverse complement strand
GAGTTGTTGCCGACCACATCAGAACTTCTACATTTATCATCGGTGATGAAAAAGGTATTTCTCCGTCAAATGTAGGAGCCGGATATGTTTTGCGTCGTTTGATTCGTCGTGCCGTAAGATTCGGTAAAACTCTCGGGATATCAAATATCTTCCTTTCAAAAGTTGCAGCTGTCGTTGTAGATTTGATGGGAGAATTTTATCCAGAATTAATAGAAAACAAGCAACGTATTTTTGATGAATTGGAACGTGAAGAAACAAAATTTGAAGCTACATTACAAACCGGTCTGTCTGAGTTTAATAAGGTTGCCGCAAAACTTGCAGAACACAACCAAAACTCTATTTCCGGTAAAACAGCATTCAAACTATACGATACTTACGGATTTCCTTTGGAATTAACTTTGGAATTGGCAAAAGAAAAGAATATGATTGTCGATACGGAAGGTTTTGCCGCTCAGTACGAAAAGCACAAAGAAGAGTCTCGTACTGCACAAAAAGAAAGTTTTAAAGGCGGACTTGCCGACCACAGTGAAGAAACAACAAATCTTCATACAGCAACACATCTTCTTCATGCCGCTTTACGCAAAGTTCTCGGTGAACACGTTCAGCAAAAAGGTTCTAATATTACGGTAGAAAGATTGCGTTTCGATTTTTCTCATCCTCAAAAGGTTACGCCGGAAGAATTAAAAGAAGTGGAACGACTTGTAAATGAGCAAATCCAAAAAGATGTTCCGATTACAATGGACATCATGGCTTTAGACGATGCAAAAAAACAAGGTGCGTTGGCATTTTTTACTCAAAAGTATGAAGAGAAAGTTAAGGTTTATACAATGGGTGATTTTTCTAAAGAAGTTTGCGGAGGTCCTCATGCGGAACATACCGGAGCTTTAGGAAAATTTGTAATTAAAAAAGAAGAAGCTTCTTCTGCCGGAGTACGTAGAATCAAAGCCGTTTTGGTAAAAGAATAATTTTCTTTGTATTTATAAAAAAAATGACAGATTGATTGGGGGAAAAGTACATGGATATTTATCAAAGTTTCATAGATAATTCTGAAGATTTTATAATCGGGCTGCAAACAAGACTTACGGCAGCACAGGCTATGGCACCGGAAAACGGAGGAACCGGCGAGTATACTAAAGTTAATATTTTAAAAAATATTCTTACCGGATTAAACTTTGAAAACTTTGAAGAAATTCAAGCTCCGGATGACAGAGTTCCATGTAATTTTCGCCCTTCACTTCTTGTTACGTTAAAAGGAAAAAACAGTTCAAAAGCTTTATGGATTATATCTCATTTGGATGTAGTTCCGCCGGGCGACAAACAATTGTGGCACACCGACCCGTTTAAAGCAACCGTAAAAGACGGCAAAATATACGGACGAGGTACAGAGGATAACCAACAAGGAATAGTAGCTTCACTTGTGGCCGCAAAAGCCTTGTTGCATAATAAAATCACTCCGCAAATTGATATAAAACTTTTGTTCGTAGCAGATGAGGAAGTCGGCAGTAAATACGGAATAGATTGGATTTT
>JAXJQT010000155.1:0-5273 GCA_036311025.1 Spirochaetota bacterium | reverse complement strand
GGAACATTGTAATGTCAAGTGCAACAAAAGACTTCATACGGTGATTTTAAACCCAAACACTTTCTAGGACGGTTATTTATAAGTGAAACTACTGTTTCTAAATATTTTTCATCTAAAATACGGAAATCCATTCCTCTGGGAAAAAAGAAACGCAAACAATCATTAATATTTTCATTTGTACCTCTTTGCCAAGGACTGTGCGGATCGGCAAAATATATAGATGTATCAAGAATATTCTCCAATTCTCTATGTTTTGCAAACTCCGAACCATTATCAAGAACGATTGTTTTCGGATGGATTCCTTTCGAATTAAACATTTCCTTTATTGCTTCGCCTACTGTAGTTGAAGATACGTTATTTACTTTCTTTGCTAATAAGAAACGACTTTTTCTATCGACAAATGTAATTATACAACCTTTTCCATGTGTCGTTCTTACTGTATCACCTTCCCAATCATTTAATCTTTCACGATATTTAGCTTCTTCCGGCAAATCATGAATCGTTTTTTCGGGTTGTATACTGCAAAACTTGCTTCTATTTCCATACCTTTTCTTTCCTCGTCTTCTTAAATGAGACTTAGCAGATATTTTGTCAAAACATCCGTTTTTTATTGCAGTGTAAATTGTCTTATATGAAATAGAATCTTCAGGATGCGATTTATTCCATTTAAGACTGATAATTTCCGGAGACCAATATGAATAAAGTTTGTTTTGAATATATTCAAATAATTCAGAACCTTTCTTTATACGTGGTTGTCGAACGCATCTTTTCCTGTTTGCCAAATAGTTTTCATAAGAAACTTTTGGGTCAAAAGAGTCGCAGGGACATCTTTTAATGATACGTCCAACAGAAGTTCTGTGTTTATTTAATATTTTTGCAATTTTGTTTTTATTAAATCCAAATGACAACAAAAAAAATAGACAACATATATCGTTTTGAGTAAAATGATGATATGACTTCATGGTTTGAATCTCCTCTTTGATGTGGTAGTTATTGAGTTTATTCATACTATGAAGTTTTTTTTATTTTGTTGCACTTGATTTTTATATATACCAAATCACCGTATTTATATGCAATGCAAGAAACAACCGCATCGCCCATACTTGTAAGTAAAGTAATCAGACAAAAAATATGAATACCGTAATTAAATAATTTCACATTTTTTATCGAATCTCGTTTGTAAAAAACATAAATAACAAAACTCGCAAATATTGAAATGAGAGAAATTACACTTAACATACTGTAAAGGTAATACCATTGCGATTCATCGGTATATGCTGAAGAAGAAACAAAATCCGAGATAATAAAAAACACCTCGAATAAAAGATTGATAATTAAAAAAATTAATAATCGTCTTGAATTAATCGCAGAAGCAAGATTTATAAATCTAGATTTCTCATCTTCGTTTATAAAGCTAAATTTTTTTAATAATCCGGATTTTTCTTTATTCTCCATAATTTATTTATCAAAAAAATTTTTAATTTTTTCTAAAATCATTTCTTGCGACGTTGATTTTAAAATATATCCTTCCGGCATTAATTCTACAGCTGTTCTTACTTGCTCAGAATCATCTACACCGGTCAAAAAGAACACCGGAATATTTTTGAATTTATCTTCCGAGCGGATGAGTTTCAACGTCTGTACTCCGTCACAAACCGGCATTTCATAATCCAGAAGAATTAAATCAGGAATTTCTTTGCCCAAAACCGAAATTGCTGCAGTTCCGGATTTTGCTACGGTAACACGATAATCATCTTTTAGATAGTTCATTACCGTTCTCAAAGTAACTATATCATCATCAACCACAAGAATATGTTTTCTCATATTCATTTCTGCCAATTCTTCCGCTTCTTTTCTTTCCTTCTCTTTTTTTGAAAGACGACATTCAATCATGTCTACGGTAGACTCTATTTGCGAAAGTATATCTTTGATTGCAATGGGAGTTATAATATATTTTTTAATATTGCCTTGATTAAAAAAATCGTGGCATTCATCTTTTGAACCAATCAGAATAAAAGGAATTTCTTCTGCACCGAGCAAAAGGTGTAAAGCATGTTCTGATTCATAAGGTAAATCTTTGACATAAGCAACGGCAAGAACCGGCTTTTCATCTTTAATAAAAGCACGAGCTTTGTTCAAATCAAAACCCAAAAATGTTGCGTCAAAAAGCGTTTTCATTTGCTCATGAATATTTATTGCTGTTTTTGAAAAATCTGATAAAAATAAAATTTTGTCCATAAGGCATACCTCCGCAGATTTCATATTATTACTACAGATTTTAAAAAAAAGCAAAACTGTCTAAAAAATTATATAAAATTCTTCAGACAGTTTTTATTTATTAAAGAAATCAAAAAATCGATTTATTTAAAAGGATGGTCGACTTTGTATTCTAAACCTTTTTCTGTAAAGGCAAATTCCGCGTTAAACAAAGTAGTGGCTTTCCATTTTGTTTCCATTTTTTTATTAATTATAGGAATCTTAACACCGATTACCGGCTTTACACCTATGCTAGTTCCCACAGACATTTTTTCCCACAGATGGAAATCTATATCTTTAATATTCAATGTTTCTCCACGCATCCAAAAATCTTCTCTCAATTCTTCCTCTTTGGATTGTCCTTGTGAATATAAAGCATAACCTCGAGAAAATTCTAAGGTAACCGGAAGTTCTATTCCGGCATAGGCAATTTGCGGGCCTATTGCAACTTTAGGTGCTGCGGTTATAGACGGTTTTAATACAAGCTGTCCGCCCAGACTTTCCATATTTTCATCCGATGTTGCAGCCGCCGGTCCGGCATAATATATGGTATGATTGATTTTGCGTGTAGAAAAATTAGTGTAAAAATAAGGGTAAGGAAAAATAAATTTCCGTTTAATACCGTAAGTAGCGTTTAAATCAACTCCGCCGCCGTACAATCCCGTAAAGCCCATTGCAAAATTTATCGGTGTATTGATTGCTGCTTCAAGGTTAATAGCTGCAGTTACATCGACACCGACAGTAATCGGTACAGGCCCGATAAAGAAAACAGTTTCCGGATTTGCAATTTGTTGCTTAAACAATTCTATTTCTTTTTCAATGTTTTTAAAATTTGCTCCCATACTAACGTAAAATGCACTTGCCAAACTACTGTAAAGACTTCCCCAGCTTGAATTGAATCTACCGGTAATTCCTAACTTTAAATCAAAATTAACCTCATCTAATTCGACCTTTAACGAATTGTCTTTGTCGTTATCTTTTTTATCTTCTGTAGTCGGAGTTTTGCTGCAATTTTTGATAATCATTTTCTTTAAAGAAATCGAATAAAAGTCTTTGAATTCTTTATCAATAGCTTTTTTCTTATCTAAATAATCTGCGTATGTTTTTTCTCCGGCTCTGGAATAAGCTCTTGAAGAGGCGTTTTCTGTTTGGTCTAAATTTGTCGGAATATCATCAATTTTTAGTGACATTAACGGATAAACCGTAGAAATTTCAGGAACAGTAACAATCGCTTTAGGCGACTGAGGATAATGGTTTTCGATAAAAATTCTGTTCATTGCAACTAAGTCCAGATATGCTTTGATTAAATTTTCATCTACTTCTACTTTATCTGCTTCTATTTTATCAAAATATTCCTCTGCGATTTCTAATGCTTTATCAAAATCCTCTTCTTCTGAAATCTTTTTATAATCTTCGTCCGAAAAGAGAGCTTCACAAAAAGCAAAGAAAACAATCTTCATATTTTCTTCATCTTCTTCCGTCAAATCTATTCCTTTTTCTTCTGCGATTGTTTCTACGACATCACCGGAAAAAAGGATTTTTAATAATTCGTCTATGGCTTCATCCGCAGTACAAGTTTCTACATTGAAACCTTCAGACAAAAGAGATTTAGGAAGTGCTTTCAACAATTCAATCGGACCTTTATCTGAGGCAAATTGATTTTTTCTGTATAAATATGTGAAAAAATCTTCCAATTCAATATGATACCCGGTAATATTGTTTTCATCTTCTGAATTTTTATATTCTGTACTTTTTCTTAATGAATATTTTCCGTATTCAGTGGTATCACTTTCATAATCAGAATCTTCGGGAACTTCACCGACAACAGCAAGGAATTCACCCGTATCTTTATCGATTACATAGTCTCCGTGAGCGATTCCCAATACATCCGTTCCACTTCTGACAGATCTTGAAACAGGTTCTATATCATCATTGCTGACAATATAAATAAAATCACCGTGACTGTTTGTTCCGTAGAAAACTTTATTTGCATATTTAGAAAGGCTGCGACCTTGATTATTTGAGAAAACGTCATCTTCAAGCGTTGCATACATAGTCGTATACAAATCTGTTTGACTGGAAATAAAATTAAGGCACATCGCATTTTCAAAACCGTCTCTGACAGGAATAAGTTGCTTATAAGCTAAATCCGGTTTACCGTCACTGTTAATATCTTTGTCTTCACCGGCAGCAATGTTGACTATTGATGAACGTTTTGTTTTTCCGTCACGGGAATAACTATAAAAAGTCAAATCAATTGAATCTTTAGAAACACTGTTTACGTGCAAATAACCGTATATATCATCATCTTCTTTTGCGGCAAACGCTGTAACGTCTTGTGTCTTTTCGTCAAAGCTATTGCCTGTTTTCTCCATTACGGTTGCTTGAACTGTACGAGTTTCTACTTTGCTCATGTAGATTGCAATATTGGCACCTGTAACCAATTGAGCTGTTTCCGGACTTGCCGGATTGTAAACAACAGAACCTCCGATGTACGCCAGACTTGAGATTTTATCAAACTCTTTTTCTTCTGCTGAAAGTTCATTTTCATCTTCGACAGTTTCGTTGTTTGTATTATTTTCGTTATTCTTGTTATTAGGCTTTTCTTCTTCGCAATAATTACAGCCGAATAAACATAACATAACGAATAATAATGAAAATAATTTACGCATTTTTTCTCCCCTTTATATAAAAAATAAAATATTTGATGGGGGGGGGTACTAAAAAAACAAATAAAAGTCAAGAAAAAAATATTTTTTCTATTTTACGACCGCATAAAACGTAAATTATTTTGTGAAATAACTTAATTTCATATTAATCCGAAAAAGTGGTATAAAAGAAAAGTTTTTTAATTAAAGGATTTATAAATGAAAATATTTTTTACCGCATTGCTCTTTTTTTCGACACTTGCATTACACGCCAAGGTTTCTTTTTTTGCATTAAATCTGTCCGGTGAAACAAAAAATTGCGTTCTGCGTAGCGAAAATTGCAAAATACAGCCATGGGGTGTCGAAGAT
>JAXJQT010000154.1:0-5817 GCA_036311025.1 Spirochaetota bacterium | reverse complement strand
GTTATTAGGATTATTCGTCGGGCGGATATTTTCAAAGTTAAGACTTCCGAGCCTTTTGGGAATGATTATCGTAGACCGGGAACTTATGGATTCTCGTCACAATCTCAACATTCCTTGCTCCGATTTTTGCAGGAAAAAGAATAAAAGATTGCAAGAGGTAATTATGTTGACAAGCATTGCTATCATTTTGTTATTAGGATTATTCGTCGGGCGGATATTTTCAAAGTTAAGACTTCCGAGCCTTTTGGGAATGATTATCGTAGGAATTGCGATTAGTCCCCATTGTCTTAATATTGTAGACAAATCAATTATTTCAATTTCCGGAGATTTAAGACAAATCGCCTTAGTCATCATTCTGACAAGGGCAGGCTTATCCTTAAATATTTCAGACTTAAAAAAAGTCGGTCGTCCTGCAATTTTTATGTGTTTTGTACCTGCTTGTGTTGAAATAATCGGTACAATCATTTTTGCACCTTTGTTATTAGGTGTTTCAGTTTTGGAAGCAGCAATTATCGGCAGTGTGATAGCTGCGGTTTCTCCGGCGGTAATTGTTCCGAGAATGATAAAATTGATTGATGAAGGATACGGAAAAGAAAAAAGTATTCCTCAATTGATTCTAGCCGGAGCCTCCGTAGACGATGTTTTTGTAATCGTAGTATTTACGGCTCTTACAACATTAGCTTCGACGGGGAAAATATCATCTGTGAGCTTTTTGCAAATTCCCGTTTCAATTTGTTTGGGGATTCTACTCGGCGGTTGCGTCGGCTTTATTCTTACAAAATTCTTTAAACGTTTTCACATGCGAGATTCCGTAAAAGTTCTTATTATTCTCAGTGTTTCATTTCTTTTGCTGGAAGTGCAAAACAGATTAGAAGGAATTATTCCCGTGTCCGGTTTACTTGCAATTATGAGTTTGGGAATATTTATCAATCAAAAATACGATATATTAGCCAAACGATTATCTGTAAAATATAACAAGTTGTGGCTTTGTGCAGAAATATTCTTGTTTGTATTAGTCGGAATGGCCGTAGATATAAAATATGCTTTTTCCGCCGGTTTTGTCGTTATTTTATTGGTGATATTAGCCTTGATTTGCCGAATGCTGGGAGTTTTATTTTCACTTATAAAAGCAAAATTAAACAAAAAAGAAAAATTATTTTGTGCAATCGCATATACGCCGAAAGCCACCGTGCAAGCTGCAATCGGGACAATTCCGCTTGCTATGGGGCTGTCATGCGGTGAAATGGCTTTGACTGTTGCCGTGGTTTCTATTTTATTCACAGCTCCTTTCGGTGCAATCTGTGTAGACAATTTGTATAAAAAGCTGCTTTCTAAATAAAAAAACGGGGAAAAATAAAAATTATAAGAGGCAATTGTGGTCAGAGAAATTGATAATAAAATTGTCGCTTCCTGTGTATGTGTAATTATTCCGAACCTGACAAGAAATATTCGCCCGTATGCTTTTATCGAAAACGTAGTAACAAACGCAGATTATTGCGGCTGTGGTTACGCAACCGAATGTCTAAACTATGCAAAACAAATAGCAATAAAAGAAAATTGCTATAAAATGATGTTGCTTACCGGCTCAAAAGATGATGAATCGACTTTAAAGTTTTATGAAAATGCCGGATACAGTAATACTGACAAAACAGCTTTCATTCAATGGCTTAAATAAAATTTATATAAAATAAGGATTACAACTATGACACACGTAGAAAAAGCAAACGACTTATTCACAAAAAAATTTCATTGTTCACAAGCAGTCTTTGCTGCATTTGCAGAAAAGTTTGGATTGACAGAAGAACAAGCTCTCAAGATTGGTGCTTGTTTCGGAAGCGGCATGAGAAAAGGTGAAGTCTGCGGTGCTTGTACCGGTGCACTTATGGCTTTAGGTTTAAAATATGGTCAATCTGCTGAAAACGATATTGAAAGTCGTTTAAAAACCAATGAGGTGACAGACAGATTTATGGCAGAATTTAAAAAAGAAAACGGTTCATATATCTGTAAAGAATTGCTCGGTTGCGATTTATCTACCAAAGACGGAATTGATTTTGCATTGGAAAAAAATCTGTTTACAGAGTTCTGTCCCAAAATGGTAGAATCTGCCACAAAAATAGCGGAGAATATATTAAATTCATGACAAGCAAAAATACGATGATAATAGAAAACGCTATAAAATATGTGCATGAAATATTCGCCCGTGATTTCAGCGGGCATGATTTTTATCATACCATGAGAGTTTACAAGACCGCCGTACAAATTGCCGTACGTGAAAATGCGGATATACTGACCGTACAATTAGCTGCGTTATTGCACGATGTAGATGACATCAAGCTTTCGCCGACAACCTACAGTGTTAAAAAAAATGCTGTCGACTTTATGAAGCAAAACAAGTTAAGTGATGAAATTATAAATTCCGTTTGTAAAATAATCGAAGAAGTTTCATTCGCGGGAACCGATTCGGTCGTACCAAGCTCGATAGAGGGAAAATGTGTGCAAGATGCAGACAGGCTGGACGCTATCGGTGCTGTCGGTATTGCAAGAGCATTTGCATACGGCGGCAACAAAGGCAGAAAAATGTATGACCCGGATATAAAACCGATGACAAATATGAATAAAGAGCAATATCGGCAAAACGACAATTCTACAACTATCAACCATTTTTACGAAAAGCTATTGTTGCTGAAAGATATGATGAATACCGAAACGGCAAAAGAAATTGCAGAACGCCGCCATGCTTTTATGCAAACATATCTTGATGAATTTCTGGCAGAATGGAACAACGAAAAGTTATAAATATCAAAACACGCTAAAAAAGTTTCTTCATCCTCTTTGAAAATTTATTTTTCTAACGACAATATTTTTGTGCAATTAAAGCAAAGACTTCAAATTTTGTAGGGGCAAAAAAATGGTTTTCTATGGTTTTCAAAAAACAACTTTAATCGATTATCCGGGTGCGATTGCTTCGCTTATTTTTACGGGCGGCTGCAACTTTCGTTGTCCGTATTGTTACAATCCGGAATTGGTAGAAACCTACACCATTGCACAACACTCCGGTGAAGAAATCATTACACATTTAAAAAAACAAAAAGGGAAAATAGAAGCTTTGTGTATCAGCGGGGGCGAACCGCTTTTATATCGTGAGGGATTGTTGGATTTTATCAATGAAGTAAAAAGTCTGGATATAAAAGTAAAACTGGACACAAACGGAAGTTTGCCCGAATGGCTAAAAAAAGCAAATGTTGACTACATAGCAATGGATATAAAAACTTCCCTTGAAAAATACCCGCAAGTTTTTAATCCTTGTGAAAATTCGGTTGAAATGACAGCTAAAATCCGTGAATCTATCGACTATATTATAAACAGCAATATAGATTATGAATTTCGCACGACTGTCGTTCCCTGTCTGGTAACAAAATCAGATATCGAATACATTGCAAAAAATCTTATTCCGAATGCAAAGAAATACTATCTCAACCAATTCCGACCGCAAATCACGCTGAATGAATCATTTGGCAATCTGCAGCCGTATTCAGATGATACCCTGCAAGAAATGGCTGATATTTGCAAAAATCACAACATCGATTGTCATGTCCGCAGCGGCTACAGTACCGAAGGAAATCAACACAAAATTTAGATTTGTGCGTGCAAATTGAATATCCGGATGAAAGTTTTGATGTCATAGTTGCAGTGAATGTGATTCATTTACTTGATGAACCACATGCCGGATCACTTGGAAAGTTTCAACAGCTAAAAATATCTTCCTTTATAAGCACCGCGATTCCAAGAAATTAATCACGCCGCTGTTTGTGTTGGTACCGATAGTTTTTGCAGCAATTTTTTTTATTTCCGGATGAGCATTTTCCACGGCATAAAATTCATCACAAGCTTTCAGTAAAGGCAAATCATTCATGTTGTCGCCGAATCCGACGAGTTTGTCGGCTTGCAACATCGAGCGAAGTTTATTTGCGGCGTGAAATTTTGACGCATTGCAACTTGCAATCTCAAGAAAGTTGTAGCCGGCGTTGTAGATGTCTTCATAAAAAAACAGATTTAATTCCGGGCAATTTTTCAGCTCGTTATAAACAGGAAGCAATTTTTGATAAGTATTACAAATACAGAAGTAAATCGGTTTTTCTTCCCGGGAAATATCAAAAAACGACGAAATTTGAACGAAATCTTTTCGTCGCCGGCGAGCTTCATAAAAAGTCTCCATCGGAGGAACAGCAAAGTTTTCAAACCAAGCCGTCATTTTTTTATTCCATGTGTAGACAAAACCGGTGATGTCGTGTTTTTTCAGACAGTTTAAAATATTTAGTTTTGCGTTATCCGAAATTATTTCTAAATCAATCGGAACTTTTTTTATCAAATCATAAATCATTACGCCGTTCATCAAAATCACCGGACAATTTATTTTTACACCGTCCAAAATCGGAACTACAGTGGCAAAAGTTCGTGCCGTGGCGATTGTAAACAGTAATCCATTTTCAATCAGATTGTTTATTCTGCGTTTGTTTTCATCTGACAGTTTTCCCTCATTATCCAGAAGCGTACCGTCCAAATCGGAAATATGCAAAGTTTTCATGTCTTTTTATCCTTGTATTTGTAAGCAAAAAAAGTTTATTAACGCCGTTGCCGATAATACAAAAAATTATTTTGGAGTACAGGAAATTATGAAGAAAATTCTTTTGGTTGATGCGTTCGGTTTGATATTTCGTTCATATTACGCATTTTTTACTCGACCTTTGACAAATAAATCCGGGGAGAATATTTCTGCCGTTCACGGTTTTTTTAATGCGTTGTTTTCGTTGTTAAAAAAAGAAAAGCCGGATTTTGTATTGATAGCATATGAAGGAAAAGGAAAATGCTTTCGTTACGATATGTATCCGGAATATAAAGCCAACCGACAGGCGACACCGGAAGATTTGAAAGAACAAATTGTTAAAATTGCAGATTTGATAAATAAAATGGAAATTCCGTGTTTTTCACAAGAAGGTTTTGAAGCCGATGATGTGATAGGAACGCTGGCGGAAAACTACGGAAATAGCGATGATTACGAAGTGTGGATTTTTTCATCGGACAAAGACTTGCGACAGCTGGTGAAAAACAATGTCAAACTTTGTCGTCCCGATCCTAAAACCGGCGAGTATCTTTTGTACGGACGTGACGAAATCTTTGCAGACATGGGAATCTATCCGGAACAAGTAGCTGACTTTTTGGCGATTACCGGAGACAAGTCGGACAACATTCCCGGCGTGAAAGGTTTGGGGGAAAAAGGTGCGGTGACATTGCTTAATAAATGGCAGTCGCTTGAAAATATTTACGAGCATTTGAGCGAAATCACGCCGCCGGGAACACAAAAGAAATTGACCGAAGACAAAGAAAACGCCCTTTTGAGCAAAAAACTTACTACAATTCGAACAGATGTGCCGTTGGAACTTGACGAAAATTCCCTTTCTTCACGTCCGATAAATCTGGAAGCTACACTTGAGAATTTAGAAAAAGACGGACTGAAAACAATTATTTCACATATAAAAACATATAACAAAGAACGTTTCGGACTGACTTTTGATACACAGAATTTTAAAGAAGTAGAAAAAGACGAACAACCGGCAGAAAAAATACAGCTGGATGCAAAAGATTTTCGCTTGGTATCAACATATTCTGTATTGGCAGAACTCGTGGGGAAAATCAAAGATACTAAAAAGTTTGCCTATGATTTGGAGACAACCGGATTTGATTTTTACAACGGACAACTTATTTGTATGAGCATTGCAATTCCGAGTGCTGATAACGGTGTCGAAACTTTTGTAATAC
>JAXJQT010000153.1:0-3595 GCA_036311025.1 Spirochaetota bacterium | reverse complement strand
GTAATACTCTCTACCGGACGACGTTCTTGGCATTCTCCTTCAAATAAAACATACGTAGTACTGTCTTTTTGACAACTGGACGGATTGCTATCCAACGAAAATGTAACATCTTCTATCCCTTTTACTCTTACAACTTGGTCTTTCATTACACTTTCATATTCTTCTTGTGTCACTTCATATTTTCCGATAGCAAAATCGCTCAATACCACTGTTCTTCCTAACGGAAAGTTGCCGTTTGGAGGAGCTCCCGCATAATTTGCCCCGACAATTGTTCCGCCTTTTACATTTACCATTTCAGGTTTTAGCACAATTCTGAGTTCTAACGGACAACAGCTTTCTAATAAAATTAAAAATATTGCTCCTAAAAACAATATTACTTTGTCTAATATTTTCATCATAATTCCCCCCTAAAAAATCTATTCACTTTTAGGTTCTATTATAATTAATTCTCATGCATTTGCATCACTTAAAAAAGCTGTTTTATTTTTTATCAAATTATCTTTTTGTTACAATTTTAATTTGCTTCTAATATCAAAGCATCATCACTGCTATCAAGTTTTTCCCACGGCAAAAGTATGCCCAGTTGTTCTTTCATCAGATTAAAGCGTGAAGTGTAGTATTTTTGCAGCTTCGGAGTTTGTTCTTTGATAAATGTTTGTGTAAACTCGCAAACTTTCACATCACGAGTCGAATAATCAACTTTTGTAGTTATAGGAATAGGTGTCAGCTTATAAGTAAAATTGTCACTTCCCCAATGTCGTAAAACATCGACATTCAGAATATACGAGTCTCCTGTATACTCACGCGGACTGTCCGGATTTTTATAGTTCATTATATATCGCTGCCCGGAAACAAAATTTCCCATCGAATACATTATCAATGTTTCACGCCCGCTTTTTGTAATGTATTTTTCCCACGGAAGTACAACATGCGGATGATGTGCCCAGATTATATCAGCTCCGCATCCGGCTAAACGTCGAAAATATTCTTTTCGTTGCTCCGAAATATCTCGTACATATTCAGGTTCTGCCGTATGTATAGATAAAACAAATAAATCGCACTTCGTTTCTTGTTTTATTTGTGCAACCATTTGTACAAATTCTTCTCTGTATTCTTTATTGTAATAATAAAACTGCACTTTATGACGACTTGCATTATAAATATTGAGAATCTCCGTCACACAGACAAATGCAATCCTAAGATTGTTCTTATAAATCATCTGTATATCTATGCCATCAAAAGTTGTTTTTCGCATTCCGGAAAAATAGATTTTACGATTCGCTTCTTTTAAATATTTACGCTTCAACATTTGTACAGAATCAAGTGTCGCCAATACACCGTCGCTTCCCTGATCATTGGAATGATTATTTGCAAGAGAAAATACATCGACACCGGCATTAATAGCGGCTTCTACATATTCTGTATGAACATTAAAGTTTGGGTAAGTAGAATACGGTAAATTATTATTCACAGGAGTTTCAAGATTTCCGAAAGTAATATCATCTGCTAATAGATAATTACTTACATCTTCATACATTACACTGTAATCTTTCATTTTGAAATTGACATCATGTGCCATTATATCGCCGATAAAACTAAGTTTCACCACTTTCGACGAACAACCGACTAAAAATATAGTCCACAAGACAGCCATTATTGCCACAAAAATCTTTTTCATAAAAAACTCCTATCAAAATCATCGGCATTATTTGCCTGATTTTCGACGGATAATTTTATATTTCACATTGCCTTACTATCCACAAATTAAAAAGCTCTGCCGTTTGAAAAAGTAAGTCTAACGACTTTCGCTGTCTGTTAATTTTAATATCCTTTTATCATCCACATTTTCTAGCACTTTCATTTGCTGAATAGCTATTTTATTCAATTTTTCTAATCGTTCTGATTGTGCAAGTCCTTCGTTAATAAAGGTGGTCAAGGGACACTACGTCCAAGCCCTTGACTCACCTTTGTTTAGGTTCTCTAAATATTATAGAACCTAAATAAAAACAGCGTTCAAGTTTTCCATATTGCTTAGACAAATCAACTGATTTATTGATGCATAATCTCTAATGTTTCCTTTTAAGTCAGGATTTTCTTCTCGCCATTCTCTAGCAGTTTTTCCAAACATCGCCACGTTTAACATATCAGCTTCATCAGCGTAGACGAATGATTTTTGTGCTGGAGTCAATTCTTGGGGAATTAAGTTTTGTTTAATTGCGTCGGTATGAATACGATAGTTGATTTTTGCAAGTTCCCTTTTTGCTGACCAACCAAGGAGTTTTTGTTCTTCTTCTTTTAAGCGTTGGAATTCTTTTACAATATAAATTTTAAATTCTGGACTTATCCACATTGCAAATTCAAAAGCAATATCCTTGTGAGCATAAGTTCCACCGTAGCGACCAGCTTTTGCTTGTAAACTAATTGCATTTGTTCTTGCAACAAATTCCTTTACGCTGATTTTAAAACTGTTTAAACCAGACTGACTTTTAATTGTGGCGAATTCGCCATAATTAAAATTAGGATTATAAACTTTTTCCCAAATACCAATATATTCAAGTGTATTACGATTTCGAAGCCAATCCGTTATAAAAAAATCACCATCTTTTGCTTTTATCATATCAGTAAGACACAAGTAATCCTCATTATTAATTTGTACAACTGTAATTTCTGTGTCTTTTACATTCATCTTTGCCATTTTAACTTTCTCCTTTTTTTTATTGCTGCTTCGACAGGCTCAGCAGCCGAGAATTGCCACAGGTCTTGGATTTTGCTCAGTTACTACTATTTATTATCTTCTATTCCTAGAGAATTATTTGGAAGCGAAGTGAGAGGGATTTCAAGTCCATTAATTGTAGTAAGCTGTTTTATTGCTGTTTTACGCAACATTTCCAAACGATTGCCTTGATTTATTCCTTGGTCTATTAAAATAGCATTATAACTTTCCAGATTTGCAAGAACTAAAAGTTGTGAAATTGACGCAAAATCTCTTATGTTTCCTTTTGCTTTTGGATTTTCCTCTCGCCATTCTTTTGCAGTTTTTCCAAAAAGTGCAACATTAAGTAAATCAGCTTCATCAGCATAAACAAAAGATTTTTGCTGTGGTGTAAGCTCTGGTACAATCAAATTGTCTTTTATTGCATCTGTATGAATCTTATAGTTTAGTTTTGTTAACTCCCGATTTAAATTCCAATTTAATGAAAGCCGGCTATTTTCGTCAGATTTTAGACGTTTATAATCTTTGATTATGTATAATTTGAACTCAGGAGAAAGCCAAGAAGCAAATTCTAAGGCAATATCCGAATGGGCAAAAATTCCTCCACCGTAACGACCTGACTTTGTAATTATTCCTTTGCCACAAAGTTGTTCATTCCAATTTTTGATTGAAAATGTAAAAGCATTTGTTCCTGCATCTGTTTTAAACGTATCGAATTCGCTACGTTTAAAATCTGGATTATGAAGACATTCCCACAATCCAAGAAATTCTACAATATCCCGACTTCTAAGCCAACTGTGAATTGTAATTCTAGGATCTGAACTTCTATAACGAGCTATATCTGTCAAAGAAATAAATTCGTTTTCAAAATCGGTTGTGTAT
>JAXJQT010000152.1:0-2261 GCA_036311025.1 Spirochaetota bacterium | reverse complement strand
GGAAAGTTCACGATTAAACTCGATATTCAGTGGAACGGCATTTTTTATCATTGGATGTCGACCGTTTATAATTTTAATATTTTTACTGTTGTTCAATCCCGGTATGACAGCATGATACGAAATACCAAATCTAGCTTTTGCATGAAAAATATCGAACTCTACCAACTCCAAACAAACGGTTTTTAAAATATCTACATATTCCGACAAAATTTGAGAATACTCACGTAAAATTCTGCGGATTTCACTGTTTTCTTCCGCAGTCAGTACGTTTATTTCAGAATTTAGTTTTAAGACTGTCGACGGAATTACAAAAGCTGTTTGTCCGGAGTTTGAAGAATCAAGAACTACGGCATCTACCATATTTCTATAATTACTTTTTACAGCGACACACTCAAAACCGTCACGAACAGAAATTATATCTTCATTTGAATAATTTTTAGCTTTTACATCACGAGAAAATGCTGCTACTTCCGAATGAGATTGTTCCTTGCAATGTTTTATACGGGAGCGAATACGTTGCAATTCCGCTGAAGCAGCACTTTCTACATATCCGTCTTTTCTGATAAAGCGGACAATTTTACGGCATACAGGCAAAAAAGTAAGTTGTGCAGAAAATAAAAATTTCAAAAAAGAATTAGAAAAAATATCTTGAAGATATGAATACAAAACTACAGCTTCCGATAAGCAACGTAGTTCTATAGCATTAAGTGTAATCTTCTTTTCCAACTCCGGAAGATATGCATCAAATGCTTGATATTCATGAAAATCAAGCGAGCCACCGTCTTCATAAAAACGCATTATTTCTTTTACTATATCAAGATTCTTTGAAATCTTTTTATAATCATTAATCGGTTCACTATTCAAAAGTGCTTTCTTTGCTTTATCACACTTTGCAAACTCTGCAACCTTTTCACAGATTACATTAAAATCAGCTTTGTCTTTATTAATATACAAATTTTCCCTTCTCTTTCTGAACTTTTATAGTGATGTCTTGATTACTTTTCAAAACACCTTCAATTATACGACCGTTTCCAAATTGCATTGAACATTTTCCCGGAGGTAAATAAAAAATAAATGTTCGTGATTGCCCTTTGATATTGGGTTTTATGGATTTATACGGCATTATCAGATATTTTTGTGTATCTTTATATTTTGAAAAAATATGTCCGCTGGATTTTCCGTTAATTTTCAATTGAATATCATTCACATTGGCAACAACTTTTACTACGGCAGGACGACGAACCAACGGTATATGCGTAATAACCGTTCTGTCATCTACTCCGAATTTCAGTTTAAAACGCTTATCAAGATATTCGATTCCGTTTCGCTCAAAATCTTTTACAATAAAAGCATATTCTCTGTCAGAATAAAACGGATAACTTGTCGGTGGGCTAAGTTTTTCACGGATATAATCTTTCAGTCGCACATTGGCATTTTTATCCCAAATATAAAGTGAATCTTCTTCTTGCAACAATTTGTTTGTTATTGTTCGATAATTTTCGAATTGAAAAATCGGATATTCGGAATTTGCAAACTCATCCCAAAATCTGAAATAAACCATTACGTCCTTATTGTCCAATCCGGGAATACTAACGTTTACATTCATTCCGTTTTGAGTATTTTTATCACGCTTTTGCATACTTATAGGCAATAAATCTACCGTTTTGATAGTATCATAAGAACCGGACGAAATTTTTATTCTGTGAGTTCCCTCTTTTAGATAGATAGATTTCTTAAATATTGTCTCTCCGTTTTTAAACGTTGCCTTCTTAGACGGCTGGTTATCTATTCTGTAATATATAGTTTCCGGATCCATTCTGTTCGGACAATTAAACGATAAATTCATTCTTGAATATTGATTTTGTAAAATCCATTCATAGTGAAGATTTGCCTTAAAAAAGAAAAATGCAAAAAGTAAAAATGACACAAAAAAAACTGCGATTTTAAAACTTCTCTTACTCTTTTTAGCAAGTTCCAAATTTTTAGAATAATAAGGTAATTTCAGTAAGTCTTTTTCTTGCTTTAAAAGACATTTCACCGAAGCTTTCAACTCATAAACATTGTACTTCTTAAAATATTTTTTTAACAGATTGATTACCGGAACAAAGTTCTTGTATCTTTTACGAATATCCGGATTAAAAGTCTTGGCCAATATTTTCTTGCATATATCGGGCAGATTTTTTACTAATTTGCTCGCCGGTACGAAACGTCCGTGAGCAATAGCTGCCAATACTTCACTGGAAAACTCATTTCTGAAAGGC
>JAXJQT010000151.1:0-3824 GCA_036311025.1 Spirochaetota bacterium | reverse complement strand
GTCCGGGACGTGGTTCGGGAGCCGGAAGTATTGTAGCTTATGCGTTGGGAATTACGAATATTGACCCGTTGAAATACGATTTGCTTTTTGAACGTTTTTTAAATCCCGACCGTATCAGTATGCCCGATTTTGATGTGGACTTTTGTGAAGAACGTCGCGGTGAAGTATTAGATTATGTAGTAGAAAAATACGGGCGTGACAAAGTAAGTAACATTATCACTTTCGGAAAAATGAAAGCCAAGCTTGTTGTACGTGATGTAGGGCGTGTATTGGAAATCCCGTTGCAAAGAGTCAATCAAATCGGAAAGATGATTCCTGATGCCGGAAAAACTTTGTTGGATAAAATGAAGTTACCCGAAGGTGCGGATTTAAAAAATATTTATGAAAACGGAACAGAAGAAGAAAAGCAATTGCTCCAAATGTCTATCAAGCTTGAAGGTCTTACAAGACAAACCGGAGTTCATGCGTGCGGTGTCGTAATCGGTAAAGAGAAGATAACCCAATATGTTCCGATGCAGATTGTAAAAGATGAGAAAGAAAATTCGACTAAAAAAGATGAAAGTTATGTTGTAACCACACAGTTTCCGGGACCTATGCTTGAGGAGTGCGGTCTTGTAAAAATGGACTTTCTCGGATTGAAAACATTGACATTACAGCGAAACTGTTTGGAATTGCTGTCTCGTGATGGAATAAGTTTTGATTTGAATAAAATTCCTCTAAACGATGAAAAGGCGATGGAGCTTTTTTCGCGAGGGGATACAGTTGCCGTGTTCCAGTTCGAAAGTCCCGGAATGCGTAAACATTTAAGTGCATTGAAGCCGTCAAGATTCGAAGATTTAGTTGCGATGAATGCTCTTTATCGTCCGGGTCCTATGGATTATATTCCATCGTTTATCAAGCGAAAGCTCGGTGAAGAAGAAATTGCGTATGACCATCCTATGATGGAGCAATATTTGAAAGATACCTACGGGATTACGGTTTATCAGGAACAGGTAATGCTCCTAAGTCGTGCATTAGCCGGATTTACTCGTGGTGAAGCCGATACTTTACGTAAGGCGATGGGGAAAAAGCAAATAGCCGTAATGGATAAACTTAAAATTAAGTTTAAAGAAGGATGTTTGGCAAAAGAAGAATTTGTCAACGGCTGCGGCGATAAAGATCCTGAAAAATTGATAGATAAAGTTTGGGATGACTGGACGGCCTTTGCTTCTTATGCATTTAACAAAAGTCATGCGGTTTGTTATGCTTATGTTGCGTATCAATGCGGTTATTTGAAAGCACGCTATCCGGTACATTTTATGGCAGCGGTGCTTTCTTCGGAAATCGGTGACCCGTCAAAGATTTGTTTTTATATTAATCACAGTCGTGAAATCGGTATAAAAGTTTTGCCGCCGGATATAAATAAGTCGGATGTCAAATTTACGGTAAAAGATTCGACGATTGTCTATGCATTAAACGGAATAAAAGGTGTCGGTGAAGTGGCTGCGATGAGTATCGTAGAGGCAAGAAAAAAAGTCGGTAAGTTTAACGATTTGTCTCACTTTTTAGAAAATGTGGATTTGCGAGTCGTAAATAAAGCAGTCGTTGATGTGTTGATTCGTGTAGGAGCATTCGATACGTTCGGACAAAAACGTAAGTGGATGAGTGAAAACCTGGAGTCTCTTTTGAATGATGCACAGCAACTTCAAGAAGATGAGCGTCGCGGTCAAATGGGATTGTTTGATTTCGGACAAATGGCACAAGACGCACCGTTGGAAGGTGTAGATGCGGAAGAATGGGACGAAGAATATCGATTGTTCGAAGAGCGTGACATTTTGGGATTTTTTGTTACCGGAAGTCCGTTGGATAAATATAAGTCTTTTATAAAAGAACATTGCCAGTATGATTCGAAATCGATTAAATCATTAAAAATCAAAGGTTTCAGTGCAACGGCTACCATTGCCGGAATTATAGATTCCGTAAAAATCAGAAAGAATAATGCCGGTGAAAATTGGGCAATGGTGACAATATTGGATAATTACGGAACGTTTGAAGTAATGGTATACAAAAAGCAATACGATGACTTTTCAATGTTGCTTGAGCCGAAAAAGATTGTATACCTAAAATTATTTTGCCGAAAACGCGGAGAAAGTGATTTATCAATCAGTGTCGATACGATAGAAGATTTAAGTCAAAAGCGATTCGGAGAAGTAACGGAATGTCACGTGTATTTGCGTTCAGGTAAAGCCGACGTGACGGAATTGGAAGATTTTCGTGATGATATAAACAGAGTTCCTGGTTCATTGAAATTGTTGTTTCATTTGAAAGATAATTTTGAAAGAGAACATGTTTTACGAGCAAAAGGTTTTGTAGTGCCTAAAGATGAAGATTTTGCTAAAATGCTTGAAACAAAATACAAATTTATTAGTAAAATACGTTTGTTATAATTTTTTATATCAAGGAGTGTGCAGATGGAATTTAAAAAGAAACAAGCGACAAATCAAGGTGTTGAATTGACAAAAAAAGAATTGATTGAAATCGTAAAAGATACTGTTGCAAAACAGATTTCTGCTTATGACAAGAAACAGAAAAGAGCCAGAGCAGGTGCTTTTATTTTTAGATTTTTGCGATTATTGCTTATCGGGGGTGTTATGGCTGCCGTTGCTCATTTTTTGCCGATGTTTTCAGCAGAAGATGAAGAAGATATTGAAGAGGAAGCAGATTCTGTTCAATAATCCCAATGCCTCCCGAAAAGTCGGGGGGTATTTTTTAAGCAGACAAATACAATTTTTTAGAGATATTCGGAATAAATATGAAAGAGAAAGATTTAAAAAAAGCAAAGAAAGAGCGTATATTTTTTGCGGTGTATATAACATTTTTGATTTTGTGTGTTGTATTATCGGAAGTATTATTACGACTTGTCGGTTTCGGAATCGATACAAAACCTTTTCACAAAGTAAAAATCAACGGTACAAATTACTATCGTGACAATACTTCTTTTATCAATAAATATTATCCGTCGTCTTCAATGCGTATAAAAACAGAAGAAAAAAATCTTTTTCCGGTAAAAAAAGTTCCCGGTTCGATACGCGGTTTTGTAGTCGGCGGTTCTACGGCACAAGGTTATCCGTATGCATCGAATCAAAGTTTCAGTGCATTCTTGCAAAGGTCATTGCGAGATGCAAATAAAGCAAAATCGGTGGATGTCATCAATATGGGCTACAGTGCAATGAGTTCGTACTATGTAGCCGACGCAGCAAAAAAAATCTTACGATATAAACCCGACTTTTTAATTATTTACGCCGGACACAATGAATATTACGGAACAATCAGTGCGATGTCCGGGCAAAGTCACGGCGGACGAAAGAATTATTTATTTCTGAAAGAATTTCGCTTATTCCAACTGTTCGACAAATTGCTTCATTTTAAATCTGCGTCAAACGGCGGCAAGACATTGATGGACAGACAATTTTCCGGAGCAGCATTTGTTCAGAATGAGGAAACGGACACTCAGGTCGCAAAAAATTTTGTCAGCAATATAAGTGAAGTCGTAAAACTGTATGCAAAGAAAAATATTCCGGTGATAATTTATGAACCGGTTTCGAACCTGTTTGATATGCCGCCGTTTGCCGGTAAAGATGATGCAACACATCGCAATCTGATAGAAAAAAGTCTTGAAGCATTGGGAATGGCGGATGATACAGAAATAAAAAAATGTAGAGATGCTGCGAGGAAGATTGCAGATAATGCAAACCTTGCGTATTTGGAGGCGGTGTATTTAGCACGAGAAGGGCAAGATTCATACTATCAGCTTGTCAAGGCAAAAGACAGTGACTGTATACCGT
>JAXJQT010000150.1:0-2290 GCA_036311025.1 Spirochaetota bacterium | reverse complement strand
GTATTAGTAAATCTGGTGACAAAACTTCGAGACTTAAAAAAAGAAAAGCTTCCGAGAAAAGAGATTTTACGTGAGTTTGCAAAAATCGACGGAATTTATTCACCGGATTTTACGACACAGCCGGTAAAGCGTCAGGTATATATGGGATTTGTAGATGATACAGGTCCGGACAGCGTAATTATTCCGAATATTGATATTATACAAAATAAGTTGAATGTAGAAATCATGCGTGGTTGTCCGAATAAATGCCGTTTTTGTCAGGCCGGAGTGATTTATAAACCGTATAGAGAGAAAAATACTTCTGTTATTATGCAAACCGTAGAAAAAGGGCTTAAGCTGTCCGGTGTAAACGAGGTTACTTTTACGAGTCTTTCAAGCGGAGATTATTCACATATTTTACCGCTGACATCTTATTTTAACGAAAAATATAAATCTAAAAAGATTTCCGTGGCTTTACCGTCATTGAAAGTAGAATCTTTTGATACTCAAATTTTAGACCGTCTGTCTGAAGTACGAAAAAGCGGGCTGACTTTTGCAATTGAGTCGGGTAGTCAAGAGGGACAATTTTCTTTAAATAAACGTGTAGATTTAGAGAAAATCTACCAAATACTCGATGTAGCCGTTACTAAAGGTTGGAGATTGGTAAAATTCTATTTTATGATAGGACTTCCTGACGAAGGAAATGATGTTGAAAATATCACAAAATTTGTAGATGCAGTTTTGGAGCGATATAAAAAGTTGAAAATAAACTTAAATGTTGCGACTTTTGTACCAAAACCGCACACGCCTTATCAAGATGTAGCTCAGTTGCCTTATGAAGAAGCAGTTGTCAGAATCAAAGCTTTGCGTGATTATTACAGAAAAACTCGTGTAATGGTTAAAGCCCATGAACCGGAAATATCATATATCGAAGGTTTTATCAGTCGCGGTGACGAAAAAGTCGGACTTGCTGTATATGAGGCATTTCTGCGAGGTGCAAGATTTGACGGATGGAATGAGAAGTTTGATTTTCAACGTTATCTCGATGTATTCAACGAAGCCGGCATTAAAGCAGAAGATTATATGACTGGCGGAAGAAGTGAAACTTGGAAAATGATAGATTGTTTACCGTCAGATGAATTTCTAAAAAAAGAACGAGAGCTTTCATTGAAACATGAAGAATCTAAGCTTTGTAATCAAGGTTGCGATGAGGATTGTAAAATTTGCGGTAACGGAATTTCTAAAAGAAAAGCTGTTGATGATTACAAGGCAGAGCAAGTTGAAATTGTTACATCAAAATCTGACAGTCGTTTCAGATATTTTCTGGAGTTTACAAAAAGCGGTTTATCACGGTTTTTGTCTCATAAAGATTTAATGCGTCATTTTGAAACGCTGTTTCGTATCGGCGATATTAATTTATTGATGTCCGAAGGTTTCAATCCGCATCCGCGTTTTCAATTTTCGAGTGCGTTATCATTGGGAATAGAATCTGAATGTGAAATCTTAGAATTTTTAACAGCAGAAGAATATTCTGTCGAAGACTTGGAAAGTCGTTTGAAAATAAGTACGACATCTAAAATGGGACGAAAAAACCATGCGGATTTGAAAATTAAACGAATTCGTCGCTGTACGAATGCAAAAAAAGTTTCATTGTTTAATAATCTGGCTATGACACAGTATTTGTTGCCGTATGATACAAGTTTTGAATCAAAGGTAAGTCAAGATATACAGAACTTTGAAAAAATGGAAAAGTTGATTTATACAGATGAACGCGGGGAATATGATTTGAAAAGTTTTATTTCTGTGGAAAATACAGATGTAGGAGTAAAACTTTTTGTAAAACAGTTAGACGCATCTCCGAAGATTCGCATTTTGATTTCTCAGATTTTTGAAGATGTGGAATTTTCTGCCGTGATAAAACAGATGATGTATAAAGATTTGCAACGCAATGAATTATTTTATTTAGATTAATAAACGGATATTTTTTAAGGAAGAAAAATGAACGCTCAATGGGATGTTACTTTTCAATTTATATCGACAGCAACACCGGAGGAAATGCAGGAAGTGCTTGAGACTTTTTTCACGGCTGCAATTCCTCCGTCAGCACAAATGTTGGATCAAATAGTCGGGAAAGTAATTGAAAATCTAACTAATGAAAATGAAAATATCAGACCTAAAGATTTAAAAAATAATCCGGGCGGATTGATTGATTTGTCGGAGTCTCGTTATGTTGTAATTTTGCCGGATCTTCATGCAAGACGCGATTTTTTGCGTTCTGTATTGATGTGGAAACCATTTGATGATCGTAACG
>JAXJQT010000149.1:0-12181 GCA_036311025.1 Spirochaetota bacterium | reverse complement strand
CCAGATAGACGTTTTTATTAATGGAGAGGAGTTGTGTTCATTAAATTTTGAATCAATGGATAAACGAAACAAAACTTTCTATCTGTCTGAATCGGAAAAAGACTTTTTTGCACTTTATCAAATTAATTCTCCCAATGTTTTTTTCTTGAAAGAACAGTACTTTTTGCCGGGACTGTTGGGGATAAAAGACGTAGTAAAAGACTTTGCGGGGAATTCTAAATCGTACATCACATCTTTTAGAGTGTTACCAAACTAACTTGTAAACAGTGAAAAACAGCTCTTGAATTTAGAAAGGAACTTTTTACTATTTTCTAGGCACATTAATTGCTCATTCTGAAAAAAATTAATAATAATTAAAGAAAGACAGGAGGCTTTAATGTTACTGAAAAAATTAGAAAGTTTTTTCTTACTTTTAACATTTGGATTTTTCTTATTTTCTTGTACGGTAGAAGAAAAGAAAGTTCAAGAAAAACCATTTGTTTCGACTGAATGTGATGTATCGATAGAGGTACTTGGTACAGATTCTGTTAATTACACAAGTTTGGTGTTTGAAGGAACTATAGATAGTAATCCTATTTATATTCCGGATAATATGCCAAAACAAGATATTAAGCTCGGAATGGGCGGAAAGTTGGAGATTAAGGTAACAGCACGTGATGCAAACGACTTTGTTGTAGCCGACGGAAAAGCGGTAAAAGAGATTACAGAGAGTACAAATATTGAAATCCAATTAAATCCTAAAACCCCGTCTGATGATGTTTACTTAACATTTGTAAATGAACTGGAAACATTAAAACTTGCTTACGCAAAGAAAGAAGTTGTAGAGTACTTGGCCGAACCTAAAAAAGACGGATATACTTTCGAAGGTTGGTTTACAGAACCGAACGGTCAGGGAAAACAGTTGCAACTTGGTTATGAAATGGTTGCAGATATTACCGTTTATGCATTTTGGATAATAGTAGATCCTAATACTACATATACAGTAACATTTGAAACTAATGGCGGAAGTGCAGTATCACCGTCAACTGTAAAAGCGGGTGAAACTATAACACAACAGACAAAACCGACAAAAGCAGACCATACTTTTGTAGGTTGGTGTTCTGATTCTTCACTTACTAAACTTGTAAACTTCCCATATACAGTTAATGCAAATGTTACTTTGTATGCAAAATGGGTTGTTGCTGGTAATGAAGTAAAAGTAACAGGTGTAAAATTAGATAAGCCTACAGCTACAGCAAAATTGAATTATGCAATACAACTTACTCACTTTATCGAACCTACTAATGCTACAAACAAAAGTGTAACTTGGACATCTAGTAATCCGAGTGTAGCAAGTGTAAGTGACGGAAAAGTAACAGGATTGTCTGCCGGTACTGCAACTATTACCGTAACCACTGCAGACGGCGGTTTTACTGCTACTTGTACAGTGACTGTCAGTGATGACCCTATTGGTAAAACTTTAAGTTACCTTACTTTGGCAAAAGCTGCATCTTCTAGTGAGACAGCTCCTGCTTTTACAGTAACAGCTAAGTATTCAGACAGAACAACTGAAGATGTAACATCAAAAGCTACTTGGAAATCATCTGATTCATCAGTAGCAACAGTTTCCAGTGGAATTATAACATTAGTTGCAGCAGGAAGCACAGAGGTTACTGCTAGTCATACAGTTGATGGTGTGACAAAAGAGAGTAACAAAGCTACACTTACTGTAAAATCTGTAGGTGGTTCAAGTGACAGTATTTATTTGATTCCAGGATGTTGGGATGAGGCTAGTGCTAAATTTGCGGCTTATTTTTGGGATGGCGATGGTGCTACAAATGAAACTGTTGATTTGACATTGGATTCTGCAACAGGATACTATATTTGTACTCCGTCAAAAAAATGGGCAAATGCAATCTTTAAAAGATTAAGTCCGAGTGGTTCTAAAGAAGCTTGGGATAACGGTGCCGGATTATGGAATAAAACAAAGGATTTGACTATTCCTGCAGATTCAAATACTTACGAAATTACAGGATGGGAAAGTGGTTCGTGGAATGGAATAAATGGTTCAACAAACGGTGGAACTTTGACTGCTACAGTTGATGTAGAAACGCCTACTATTCCGGAAAAACCAACTGTAAATATGAATCCTGCAGCAAGCGGAGAAATTTCATTAAAAGGTAATATTGTTGTAGATTATGTGGAAAATAACGCATCTGTTACAGCTGCAAGTGTGACAATCAGCGGTGCTGTTTCAAAAACATATTCATCAACTGATTTTTCCGGTAAGAAAATTTCTATTTCTGTAGAAAGATTAGGTCTTACTGCTGGTGCGACTATTACCGTAATTGCAGAAGCTACAAACAGTGAAGGAACAACATCTGTAGGTCCTTTGACTTTTACTGTAAAAGATGTACCTCCTCCTCCTCCTCCGTCAACAGATACATTTACTTGGGATAACGTAAATGCATACTTTGTTCTTACTGACCGTTTTGCAAATGGTAACAGTGCAAATGACCATTCATACAGCAGAAAGAACGGATTAAGCGGAGATGAAAACGTTGCAACATTCCATGGTGGAGATATCAAAGGTCTTACTGATAATATGGATTATTTCAAGAAACTTGGTATCAATGCGATTTGGATTACGGCTCCGTATGAACAAGCACACGGATGGGTATCTGGAAAAGGACAGAAATTTCCTCACTATGCATTCCACGGATATTATACTCTTGACTGGACATTTATGGATCAGAACATGGGTACTATCGATGAATTCCGTGCATTTGTTCAGGCATGTCATGCAAACGGTATTCGTGTAATCATGGATATCGTTATGAATCACGTAGGATACAACAATACTCAAGATATGATTACTTATAACCATGGTAAAACTTCTCATGGTGATGGATGGCTTGAAAAAGTTGGTGGCGTTTGGAATGCTAATGATACAGTAGAATGGGACAATAACCTTTGGGAAAGTTGGTGGGGACCATGGGCTCGTTCATTTGCTTATGATGATAAAAATCTTTATGGTGGAGATTGTGGTGGACTTCCTGATATAAGATCTGAAGTTGCCGATACAAATATCGGAATTGCCCCTGTTCTAAAGACAAAATGGGCAGCTGAAGATAATGCAAGCTATGATAAATGGCGTGTACCGGCAGTTGCAAATGTAGACTGGTGGAATAAATCAGGAAACTGGCGTCAAAATCAAACAGCAAGAATTGTAGAATATCAATGTGTTTGGTTATCAGCATGGGTACGTGAATTCGGTATCGACGGATTCCGTTGTGATACTGCAAAACATGTAGAACCTCAATATTGGGGAATGTTGAAAGATGCTTGTACAGATGCATTAAAGAAATGGCGTGCGGATTCCAGCAAAGTTGATGATTCAGGTGCTAAAAACTGGGATGAAGCATTCTGGATGACAGGTGAATGTTGGGGATGGACATCTACCGGCGGTGGCGGAGAATACTACCAAAAAGGTAAGTTTGACTCTATGATTAACTTTAGCTTTAACGGTGGAAATAACTGGGACGGTAACTACAGACAAGGATATCCAAAATCAAATAATTGGGATAGTTATATAAATATTAACAAAAACGGAGATTCTGACGGAAACGGACACAGAGATAATGTTCTTTCATATATTTCCAGCCACGATACAGGGCTTACTCGTTCTGGTGACCAATTTGAAGTAGGTACAGGTCTTGTACTTCTTCCTGGTGGAGTTCAGATTTATTATGGAGATGAATCATATCGTGAAAAAGCATACACTGGTTGTGGTGATGGTGATATGATGACTCGCGGTGATATGAACTTGAGCGAAGCTAAATCATCAGCTCTTACAGCTCACTGGGGAAAAGTTGGTAATTTCCGTAAATACAACCCTGCTGTAGGTGCGGGTACTGGTTCCGGTACAAAACGTACTTACAATGACAGCAAAGTTGCAATCGGTATCAGCGGTTCTTCTGTTGATGTAAGCGGTTTGTTTACAGACGGTGAAACAGTTTATAACTGGTACGACGGAAAATCTGCTGTTGTAAGCGGCGGAAAAGTAACATTCGATGGCGGTTCTATGAAACAACCAATCCTTGTTTCAGACAGAAATCCTGCTGATTACGAAGTTACATTCTAAAATTACACAAGTGTAAATATTTAAGCAGTTTAGAAAGAGCTTATCTTTTTCTAAGCTGCTTTTTTTATTAAAAAAGCTGTCATTATTTTTATGGATTATTATATTTTGGAATATGAAAAATCTTAAAAGATACATACTTATGATTATGGTTTCTTTGATGTTTTTTTCTTTTTCCGGTTGTTTACCCGAAGATACTACAGGAGATAAGGAGGCTGTAAAAGCGGAAGACAATAAGGATAATAACGAAGAGCAAAACGTCGAGAAAAGTGGCGGTGACAATACTGATGATGAAAACAAAGACAATCATGAAGAGGAAAATGATATGAGTAATCCGAATCAATTGGTTATCAACAAAACAAAATTGACTATTTTGCAAGGTGATATTACTAAAGTCTCTGTAGATGCAATCGTAAATGCTGCCAATGAAAAACTGCAAGGCGGAGGAGGAGTTGACGGTGCTATAGGTAGAGCTGCCGGACGTGAAATCTACGCTGAATGTAAGGCGATTTTGGATGAGCGTAAGATTACAGCTTTGCCTACAGGAGAGGCTGTCGTTACATCAGCCGGCAAGATGGCAAATGTGAAATTTATTATTCATACTCCGGGACCTAGATGGACTCAGATTGAGGACAAAGAACTTGCGGCGAAATTGCTTAAAAGTTCTTATGCAAACAGTTTGGCTTTGGCAAAAGAAAAAAGTTGCAAGACTGTAGCTTTTCCGTCTATCAGTACGGGGGTTTTTGCTTACCCGCTGGATCAAGCGGCGGATATTGCGGTATCAACAGCGATTGAAACTGTAAAGAAAGGTGAGTATACGCCGGAGGAAATTATCTTTGTTTTGTTCGGTCAAAAGGAAGTTGATGCTTATTTGAGTATTTTTGCAAAATACAAAAAGTAAATTGTAAGAAATTGCGGATTCGAAGTTTTTTTCTTTTGCCTTATTTATGTGTTTTTGTTATATGAAAGCAACAATATTTGTAGCGGGAGAAGTATTTTGGAAAAAGAAATTAATTTTGAATCTGCTTTAAAACGTTTAGAAGAAATAGCAACGAAAATGGATGCCGGACAGCTTCCGCTGGATGAAGCCGTGAAACTTTATGAAGAAGGCATGAAGCTTTCGAAATATTGTAATTGGAAATTGGCGGATGTAGAACAGAAAATTGAAATTGTGAATCAAATGGATTTTACCGAAGCCGATGTGAAAAATATGGAAAAACAATCGACCGGTACAAAGACTGCATCAACGGCAAAAAAGAAAACAAAAGCAGCTGAAAAGAAGGTTGAAGTAGAAGAAGATATTGATTTGCCGTTCTTTATATCAGAAGAAGAAGTCTATCATTCTTAAATATAAAACGGAGGCTTTGTTTTGGTATCACATTCGGTTTCTTTGAATGCTTCTCAGCAACGTCATATTGAGCTGGAAAGAGCATTGCAACAAGATTTTAAAAAATCATCTTCAGATAGTTCAATGTCAAAATATACGGGACGTTGCGTCGCTGTGACAGATGACGGTTTTTATTTGGCAAATATCGACGGATTGACTTTTTTTCCGTGTACAAAGGAATGTCCGCCTGAAAATGCGTGGATAACAGTTACAAAAAATAATGAAAATGATTTTTCTTATAAAATAGATACTCCGTTTTTGGCGACTAAAGAGGATTTTCGACGTTCGGCTTTCGGACGCTTGCAGAATAATGATTTACGCATGGTCGGGCTGTTACGTGACAGAAGTTTGTTTTTTAGAGGTGTACGAAACTTTTTTGATGCCTTGGGTTTTCAGGAGTTACACACGCCGACTTTGGTGGAGTCACCGGGGATAGAAAAATATTTGGAAGTCTTTTCTACTGAATATCAAGATTTTGACGGCAGTACTCAACGATTTTTTTTACCGACGTCGCCGGAGTTTTCTTTAAAAGAAGCATTGTCTGCGGGGTTACCGAAAATTTATGAAATAGCAAAATGTTTTCGCAATGCCGGCGAATGTTCTCAAACTCATCGTCCGGAATTTTTTATGCTGGAATGGTATCGAGCCTATGAAGATTATTCGATTATAATGCAAGATTGCGTTGAGCTGGTATTGTATTTGTCGCAGTTACTTTATGGCAGAAATCAGGCGACATTTAGAGGGCATACGGTAAATTTGCAAGAATACAAATGTTTTACCGTACGAGAGTTATTTGCGAGAGAAAATATAGAACTTGATAATTATTCACTTGAGCCGGAACTTTTCAAAAAGCAAGTCCGAGAATCTTTGGAGCTCTCAGAATCAGATTGTGCTGAATTAACAAAAGAAGATTTATTTTTTAAAGTAATGCTTAATAGAATTGAACCGTTTCTTGGAATGGAATGTCCGACATTTATTCATGAATATCCGCTGGAGATGACTCCGTTATCAGAAAAATCTTCGCCATTGTATGGCAAGAGGTTTGAATTGTATTTATGCGGGGTAGAACTTGCCAACGGATATGGCGAATTGGTAGATGCAGTAGAGCAAGAGCGTAGATTTGTTCAGGTAATGCAAGAGCGTGAAAGTGTCAATGCTTCGCCTTTGGGATTTCCGTCACGATTTATTAAAGCAATGAAAATAGGGATGCCGCCAAGCAGCGGAGTTGCTTTGGGACTGGAACGCCTTTTGATGATTTTAGCAGGTACCGAAAATCTCGGTGATACACTGTTGATTGATTCATTTTCTGAATAGAAGCAAGAATATTGTCTGAGAATAAAAAATAGGGACTTCGAAACAGTCCCTATTTATTTATAGAAAAAACAAAATATTTTATTTCATCTTTTTTAAGATTTTTAGAATGTTATCTTCTTTAGGTCTTAACACATTTGCTTCGTATGACGAGTCAAATATTGTACAACCGTCTGGTATAATTTCAATTCTTTCGATTTTTTCGGAAGGAATTTGTACCATTTTGTTGTTGTACTCTACAAGACAGCCATTTACAGTGTTCCATGCGATTTCGCTTAATAACATTCTGTTGTTTTTCAAAACTATTTTTGTCATTTCTTTTTCCTCCTCAAGTATTTTATGTGAAATCGTGTTTCTAAATGTTAATACTATTTTTGTCAAATGCAAGTATTTTTTCTGAAAAATAAAAAATGATTCTATTATCAGAAAATTATAAGGCTAGAATCCCGTCAAAGATGTATTTGCATGAGATAAGTCCCAGTAATACACTGGAAAAAAATAACGCAAATCTTTTGAAACGAATCAATTTCATTGCGATTTTTCCGAGAATAAACCCGGCAATCGGATAAATTGAAGATGTGAAAGTAAATGTTAAGGCGACGGCGATTGCGTGTGAAGTGCTTGCGTGTATCAAAATCGGTAAAAGAAGCATTAGTTTTCCGCAAAGTACGCTTCCTCGGAATATCCCCAGTTGTATTCCGAAAAATATTGCAGATATTCCTTTTTTGTCTTGTTTTGCCATCAGTGTCAGTTGGCTGACTTTTTCCGGTTGAGCAAGGCAATCGCCGCTTTCGTTATGGCAAGAGTCGCATATATCTTTTGTTTGCGATTTTGCACATGAGTTGCAATCATGAGAGCAATTTAAGTCGTGATTGTGATGATTTTCTTTTTTCCCTTTTAATATCAGATAACGGATAAATATATAAATGCTGTAGATTAGCAAAATGGAACCGGAACATATTTGCAAAAGTGCCAAAGGAATCGGCAGAACTTTTCCTATCAATGAAACTGCAATTGCTAATATAAAAACACTGACTAAACGTCCGATTAGAAAACCTAAGCAGACTTTGCGATTGGTAGTTTGAAGTGTATATGTCAAGAGCACACATAGCCAAAGATTTCCGAAAGACAATCCGACAAGTGTGGCAGTGATTAAATCGTTCATTGTTTATTCTCTGTAGAAGCTTTTTTATATCTGCCATGGAGTTGAGTTGCAGAAGTCTCCCTGACTGCGTTCTTTTCTCATTTTATGTATTTATTGTCAAATTAATTATCCCTTTTCAGCCGGAGCTTGGTGTAGAAAAGTGAGGTTATATTTCATTAAAAATAACTTTCTTTTTTCGTTAAAATAGAGTAATGTTAAGAAAAATAACTTTATTAGAGGTGAATTATTATGGCACACAAAATTTCTAATGATTGTATTTCTTGTGGAGCTTGTGCATCTACTTGTCCTGTTGAAGCTATCGCTGAAGGAACTCCATATGTAGTTGACGCTGCAACTTGTACTGATTGCGGTGCTTGTGAAGGTGCTTGCCCAGTTGGAGCTATTGTAGCTGAATAATCGGACATTTGAATGTCTGGTGAATGCCTTTCGTAATTTGCGAAAGGCATTTTTTATGTCTCAGAGTACAAATATACCGATAACTGCTCCGGCAATGATGTAAAATATCGGATTCTTTTTCAGACAAAAAATACTCACCAACATTAAAGAGAATAATAGTATTTCTTTGACTCTTACCGCTTCTATAAAGTTGTGTGCTTCAGGTATAAATAACGCTATTTTTAATATTTGAATTGTTGCGGCGATTACAAGTCCTGTAGCTAATGGACGCAAAATGTAGAATGTAGATTGTACGTATTTGTTTTCTTTAAAATGTGTAAGCAGTCGAGAAATAAGCAATATTATGATTATTGACGGGGAAATGAGTCCCAGTGTGCTGATTATTCCTCCGGGAATTCCTGCTGTGTGATAACCGACATAAGTTGCCATGTTTACACCTATGGGGCCGGGGGTAGATTCGGAAATTGCTATCATATCGGCAAAAAATTTTTGGTCAAACCATCCGTATTTTACCGATAGTTCTTGTAAAAACGGAATAGTAGCCATACCTCCGCCTATAGAAAACAATCCTACTTTAAAGAATTCAAGATATAAGAGTAATAATAGCTTCATTTGTTTTCCTTCTTGCAGGTAGTTTTGACAATTCCCAAAACAATTCCGGCTATTGAAATATATACAGGTGATACATCAAAAATCAAAGTTACAATCATAGCAGCAATGAGCAGCAGAATGCACAAAATGTCTTTTATTGATTTTTTGAGCATTCCCCAGATAGAATAAATCATTAATGCACAAACAGTCGTACGAATTCCGGAAAGAGCCTTTTCTACAAGTACATTTCCCAGAAAAAGATTTAAAATATTGGCAATTATCATAATAATGATGATAGACGGAGTTACGATTCCTAAAGTAGCCAATATTCCGCCGGGGATTCCGCCGACTTTGCTTCCGACAAATGTTGCCGTGTTTACGGCGATTACTCCCGGTGTGCACTGTCCGATTGCGTAATAATTTACGATTTCTTCGTTTGTAGCCCATTGTTTGTGTTCTACAATTTCACGTTGAATCATCGGAAGCATAGAATAACCGCCGCCAAACGTGAACGTGCCGATTTTTGCGAATGTTAAAAATAAATCAAGACATTTATTCATATTATATTTCCTTTTTGAAACTTTTTAAGAAAATCAATGCATCTTTAATATTTGGTTGTTTATTTTCAGACAGAAAATATGGCGTTAATATTTGAAGTATAGTTTCTTCCGGTAAATCACAAATGTAATCTATCGGATTTCTAAAGTCTGGAGTGGGAAAATTACATATACCTTTTTTACCTTCAGCGGTAGAGATATAATTTTTCAACTCAATATCGCCGGTGATTTTTTCCCACGGAATAAACGGAGACGCAGATAATGTCTTGCAATTTGATAAATATTGTTGCTGTGCATAATAACGATTTTGTGCGTTACGGCTCCATTCGCCTGAATATTCCAAATTTTGACGGTAGAATAATTTTGTGTCGTATTGTTCGCAGTTGGAAAAATACGAAGCATGATGTAATCTGTAAGTTTCGTGATAATTGCCTTTTGAATAACCTATTCTGTTATAAAAACCAAAATCTATTCCCGTACAAATAAGCGGTAGTTCCGGAAAATATCTATTAAAAAATTGAAGCATGGCGGTTCCGATATTACCGGATGACGTGTCTATTCGTGCAAAATTATCGAGTGAAAAATTACAAAGCGGCAATAGCGGAAAGT
This sequence comes from Spirochaetota bacterium, assembly GCA_036311025.1. Classification (GTDB taxonomy): domain Bacteria; phylum Spirochaetota; class GWE2-31-10; order GWE2-31-10; family GWE2-31-10; genus RGIG8597. Next base: position 2,045 of record JAXJQT010000149.1, on the reverse strand, counting down.
CGGAAAATAATAACGAAACCGTATTGTTTTCTATTTTCAGTGAGGACGTATAGTCTTTGAAAAAACGGATGGATTTATCAAAAGTTCCGGCAAAGTGATAAACACTGTACGGACTTGTATCCATTGAAAATACTGCATCCGGAGTGATTTTATTTTTTACCAAAATAGGAAGTGCGGTATCTGCAGCTGCAATATATAACTTCGAACGATTTTTTTGCAGTAACGACAGCGACAAATCAAGTGACGGACCGGCACCGCAAACAACGATGGCTTTATTTTCAATTTCTAACGAAGCAGTACAAAATTGTTGCGTATTTGATAGATTGAAAATCGCATTTTTTAACCACTTTTTCCCGAAGGCTTTTTGTGTTTTGATGTTTGTAAATTGCGGATTGAAAACATTTTGTATCCATTGGACAACTTGATTTGTCTCATTTTGGAATATAGTTGAGAGTACCGGATGTAAGATGATTTGATAAGAATCACAGGTAAAGAAAGGAAAATATGTCGGCAATTCTTCTAATGTGATAATTTGTAAATTACCTGCCGGAAATAATTTATCCAATGAAATCTCGTTCAAAATCTGTAAAGTCAGATTGTGACATAAACTTACAGCAATAACCGGTGCTTGTGTCGCAACCTTTGTCAAATGGTATACTCCGCCGACACCGATGGCTATAGTGGCACAATTTGATTTTGATGTATATTTTTCGCTCTCTTTTAACGGGAAGTACCGTGAGTGGAGTGCTTTCTTTTTGTAAATAGGAACCGGTAATGAATCCTTTGATAAAGTAAATTCTAAATCTTCGTCTTTTTGCATAGACAAAGAACGTAATTTGTCAGAACAAAACTTTTCGTTTTCTTTTCTCATATCTTTGTTTCCGATGAAAATAATGAACTTGCGAACTTATAGTTTTCTTTATTTATTGTCGGCAACGTTTCAAAAAAAGTTTTTTCCAGAAACGGAATCTTGTTGCAAAAAGTATTATATGGGGTACCTGCGAGGAATAACGGCAAATCTTTTGATTTCTCGAGGAAATGGTTGTAATAAACAGCCATTGCGGTATCTGTTTTTAGTTTTTTATCATTATCCTTTATATATGTAGGCAAACGAGATTGTTCAAGTTTTTTGATTTTATCTTCCATTGTAGCAATGTAATTTGATTGGTAGATGTATTCGGTTTCAAAGAAGCCGCCTTTGACATGAGATGCTCCGTCGATAAAACAAAAATCTTGTCCGAGTAAAATGATTTGCTTATATCCGACTTTTTTAAGAATGGAAAAAAGATTAAATGCTACAGAACCTTCCGGAAGACTTTTAATAATATTTGCGTTTCTAAAAATTTTACTTTCAGCCTCACTGCCATAGTTAAATATCAAAGGAGCATAGTTTTTTAATGAAAAAATACTGCCGTTTAGTGAAAGCGGGCAGAGTAAATCAATCATTCTGTTGTATTTCATCAAATGATAAAAAGTCGCATATCCGGGGTCTACTGCGATTGTGTAATCCGGTGATATATTTACTTGTTGCAGATACGGTAAGCTCGACGGATAAGCAAACGTCATAACTTTATCTAAATAAGGTTTTATAAATTTTACCTGAGCTGCAAGTGAAGCTCCGGCTGCAAAGACGACTGCCGGCGGCATATCTTCAGAAATAACTTGATTTAAAAGAATGGGGAATGTTGAAAATCTGCTTTTATTTTTTTCAACATGGAGATTTTCAAGTTTTGAAAAAGTGTTGTCGGTGACGGTTGATAACGTCTGTTTTATAAGAATATCTTTTATTTTCCCTAAGTATTCAATGAATACGTCTTTTTGAGTTTCGATAAATGCAGGCCATGTAATGACGGCAATATTTTTACTGTCGATTTGTAATTTAGAAATTTTATTTTCTAAGTCTTTTAATGTTTTTATATGATGGATTTTAGTACTTTTTGTAGTAATCGGAAAATCTACCGGTTCAAAAGAAAGTATATTTTCTATTTCAGTCTTTTTTTCCAGCTCTTCATTGATGAAATTAGCACCGCAGAATGTGATTACAT
>JAXJQT010000148.1:0-6026 GCA_036311025.1 Spirochaetota bacterium | reverse complement strand
TTCAGATACTCCGTCTGTTACTTATGCATATTATTATGCGAATATAAAAGAGAAAAATAATATTGAAACAGGTAAAAAAGGTTTTATCTGTATTGTTTGCGGATTTATCTACGAGGCTGATACTTTGCCGGATGATTATATTTGTCCGATATGCAAACACGGAGCTGCGGACTTTAGACCTTTGTAATGGTCTTACAAATGCCTTGACTATTGAAATCAAGTCGTGTAATTTTCTGCACATTATGGATAATCAAAGAACTTTAGAACCAAAAACTTTTTCAATAGTCAACATTATAATCATTATTAACTGTATTTTATTTATACCGTGGATTCTCGGTTATGTTACCGGATTCAGGCAATTATTAGGATATGAATTTTTATTTGGTGCGTTGAATATCGGTTTTATACAACCTCAAATTCCGTCTATCGATAACGGACTTCAATTTTCATATCAACTTTTAACTTCTGTTTTTCTTCACGGAAATTTGGCTCACTTAGTTTTGAATATGTATGCTTTGTATGCTTTCGGAAAGCCTTTGGAAAGACGTTGGGGAAGCGGTCATTTTCTGGCTTTTTATCTTACTGTCGGAGTTTTGGCTAATGTTGCATCGTATTTATTCTTTCGTTTGACAGGTGCTGAAAATGTTTCGCTTATCGGAGCATCGGGGGCGATTTACGGTGTCTTGTTGGCTTTTGGTTCGTATTATCCGGAAATTAAAGTCCTTTTATTTTTTATCATTCCGTTGAAAATAAAATGGATGGTGCCGTTGTTCGCGATATTTGAACTTTTTATAGAAATGACAGGAAGTGCCGACGGAGTTGCTCATATTACGCATTTGTTTGGTTTTCTGTTTGCATTTATTTATTGTCTTGCAGTATTTCGCTTTAATGCCGTGCGACAGATGTATTTTTCACCGTTGATTGTTGATGATAATGAGAGATATAGATAATGACTGAAAAATTTTATCGAACGTTAAATGATTATAACAAGGAAAAGTTCGGACAAAAAGTCTGGAGATTGCCGCTTGATATGGGGCTTTCGTGTCCCAATCGGTTGGACGGGAAACCGGGGTGTTCTTTTTGTGACGGCGTGTCTTTTTTGCCGGATTATTTGCAGGACTGTCAGCTTCATTTGCATGAAAATGAAGTTTTGTGCGGTATGGATGAACTTGATGTTCAATTGGAAAAAGGTAAGGACTTTTTTGGTAATCGTTTGAATGTTTCGTTATTCTGGGGATATTTTCAGGCAAATACTAATACTTACGGTGATATGAACGAACTTTTGTCACGATATAAGGCTGTTTTAGATAAAGATTATATCGTAGGAATAATGATTTCTACTCGTCCGGATTACATTTACGCAGAGATTTTGGAAGGCTTGCAAGAATTAGCCCGGCTATCAGGTAAAGAAATATGGGTAGAGTTGGGACTGCAAAGCGTTTATGATGAAACATTGGAACATATTCACCGAGGACATTCGTATCAACAATTTTGTAATGCGGTAACAATGATTCGTGAGTTTGCACCGAGTTTGAAAGTCGGTGTTCATATGATTTTAGGTTTGCCGGGCGAATCGATTCAGATGATGATTGACGGCAATTTGAAGTTATTTCAAGAAAACAAAATCGACGGCGTGAAATACAGAATGCTTGATTTTACCGAGGGAACCGAAATTACTCAAGAATACAATGACTGTCCGCAACGATTTGTTCGATTTACCGATGTGACATATGTAAATTTGATTTGTGATATTTTGGAGCGAATCCCCGAAAATGTTTTGATTTTCCGCTTTGCCAATTTTAAATCTTTAATTTCTACTTCCACAGAAGAGGCTTCTTATACTAAAGGAACCGTTTTGCGAAAGGTTGAAAAAGAATTCATCGCAAGAAATACGAAACAGGGAAGTTATTTTAATCGCTGATTTTACTTATCGTAATTCATTCAAGCGATCATCCAAATCATTAAGATATTTTTTTTCAACAATTTCATTAGAATCGATTTTCTTGTTTACTTCTTTCAGTAATTGGAACAACTCTTCCAATTTGGCCTGTGAGCTTGCTGAAATTTTTGCGTATTCCATGTCTAATCTGAAATTTATAATGACAGAATCGTTAGGTTTTATCTTAGTGCTCGGATATTCGATGAATAGTCCGCTGTCGTTGTCTGTGTATGGTTCAGTACTAAACGGGCGACCGTTGCTTACATGGAAGATTCCCGATTTATTGTCTTGCATTCTTCGCCAATTCGTGAAAAAGATTCGTTTGGGATGTATTGCTTCATTTTCGGAGTTTGCGAATGTGATATTCGGAACAAATAATTTTAAAGCTGTATGTTCAATTAAAGTGTTTATTACTACATTGTCTTTTATGTTACTTCCGAGCAATTCTTGCTCATTTAAAATTTTTCGGTTGGATGTAAAGTAATGTTCATTCAGTTTGTCGTTGTTTGCATCAAAACATGCGATAGGAGTCAGTTCTGTTTGCTCTTTTGAAATATTTTTGATGTTGAGATTTATATTAAAACCGTCGTAAGCGGCAGTTTTTCTGTTTTGCGTAAAATTAAATGTACTGATGATTCTTGTATTAGCATTTTCCCAGGCATATTTTATTTCATTCCATTTTATCTGGCATGTATGCACACCTTTTTCACCGTCACCGTAACCGATAGATACACCGTCTTTCAAAAACATAAAGCAGCTTGATGCAATTGTCTTTTCTGACAGAAGTTTTATCCAGTCATCAGATTTTTTTTTGTTTTCATCGGTGTTTAAATCTTTTGCATAAAAAATAAAACTGCCGGTGTCTTTATTAACACTGATTTTTAAATTTTTAGAGATAAGTGTTTTATTTAAAGATGAATTGTCTGATTTATCTACATGATTTTGTGCGTATGCCACGGTTGAAAAAGTTATAAATAATAATAGAAATATATGTCTCATGAGTATTCCTCGCTCTAATTAGTGCTTTTTAATATTTCAGCTTCGATTAATTTTAGTATGATTTCTTTTCTTTTTAATAATTCTTCTCGACTTTCGAGAATCATATTTTGTTCATAATTAAATTCTATCGTGTCATTTTTTAAATCGAGTTTGTTTTCTAATTGTTTTACTTTATCTTCAAGAAGTCGGATAGTGTCAGTGGCTTCTCTTTCTTTTTTTACGAAAGAATCACGACTTGCAAGAAATTGTTCCTGTGACCATTTCAATAGATTTTGTAAGACCAATTCGTTTTTTCTGCTTTCAATCAATTTTACTCTGAAAGCAGCAGCTTCATAATAATTTGAAGTAGGGTAGTTGTCTGTTATTGTCTTAAAATAAATTAAGGAATCATCATATAGAGTTAGTTCGTACAAAGCTTCTGCTGTTTGGTAACAAACTTTCGGAGTATTAGTACTTTCAGGAAAAATCTTTAAAAAGTTCAGAAATAAATCTATGGCCGTTTGATATTTTTTTTCAGTGTAATATATCATCGCATTTTCATAATACGCATCTTCATAATTTTCACCGATGTTCTTAAAATTTGCTATGTAAAATTCTAAATTCTTTTTTGCTTCTTCGTAATTATTACATCTGATGTGAGTTTTTCCCAGCCAATAGTAAGTCTCTTTTATTTGTGCTTGAAAAGTTTTATCTTCCTTAGAGCTTGTTTCGATTATTTCTTGCAATAAATCTATTACTTCTTGATTCTTGCCCTGACGAAACATTGTGACGGCTTCAAGCTCTTTTTGAGCAAGTTCATTCTCATTTATACAAAATGCAGGTGTACTCGTAATCAAAACGGATAAAGTAATTGTACATATCAAAAAAAACATTTTCATAATTTATAAACCTTCGTTTTATAAAGTCGGAACTAAATACGACTTTAAATGTTTAATCTTTTTTTTATCGGAAAATGTGTGTAAAAAATTGGCATTAAAACGAAAATTATCGGATATAGTTGTATTGACCGAAATCGGTGAAAATGATATAAGAGACTCAATGGATGAGGTACTCTAAAGTATATTTCATCCATTTCTTTATTTTGACACTGGTTATAAAACACCATTTTAGAATATTGTGAAAAAATATCACATAAAGGGTTTATAATGAAGGTTGTTAGAAATAAAACTGGAAATGATAATTTCTCAAATGCACAACATTTGTCTTTTGCATTGTCATTGATGGCAGACGGTTGTTTTAATGATGCAATAATGGCTTTTAAAGAAATTTTAAAGCATGATTTTTCCAATGAGAGTGCATTGCTCGGCGGAAAGTGTTGTAATTATTGGAAAACTAAAATAGAAAAGTTGTGCAAAGAAAAAGAGAAAAAATCATTTTCATATTATAAAACCGGTAGTCTTTTGTTTGAAGAGTGGAATAAATTTATATTGACTTTCAATTCTTCAAAAGAAACTGAGAATATTGTTTTGAATTGTATGATGCAATATGTTCTTGGGCTGGCTTTAGAATATTTTAAGAAAGCAGAATTTGAAGGTGACGTATCGATAAATGTCGTTCAATTGTTTACTATAATTGCTTTTCTAAATAAAGAGCTGGGGAAAATTGACGAAGCGATATGCTATTTTCAAAAAGTAATTCAAACAGAACGTTTCAATGCGGATGCGTATGCACAATTGGGAAATTGTTATGAATTACAAGGAAATGAGCGTGCTGCAAAGATTATGTTGCGTGAGGCTTTTTTTCTTGATCCTGCAGGAATTGATTTGACTAAATTAGAAAACAGTCAATTAATTGCTAAAATTCGTTATGTTATGAAACAATACGAAATTTCAGAAGATACTTTTGTTTTTTGGATGCCGGTATATGCACGTGTATATAATATTTTAGACGTTAAGCGAGAGTTGGTTAATGTTGAAGTGGCAAGGATACAAAAGCATATTTCCAGTATAAAGAGAGAATTAGAAAGTAATTCTGAAATTATAAAAAATAAAAATGAACTTGAAAAATTCAAAGCTATGTTAATTATAAGATATTTGTGGCTTTATGATTATTTTCAGGAAAATGAATCAAATAAGGATGAAATGAAAAAAGTGGAAGAATGTATAAAAGAGTTGTCTTTCACAATCTACAATATTTTAAAAAATTCTATTTAAAACAGGAGTAAAAATGAACGAGCAACAACTGATTGAAAAATATGAAAGTCAATTAAATGAAGAAAAATGGACTAGAACGGCGATTAATAATTATACTATCAAGAATTTTGAAGATTTGGATGCGTTAGTTCAGGAATTTTCAGATAATCATATCCAGAAAGAAATAAGTGCAATTACAAATGATTATTTATTAAAGAATAAAAACTCTATTATTGCATTGTATATTTCTACAATTTTTCAGTTGAATGACGGGCGATTTGAAGACGGAAGCCCGTATAGCTTGTTAAAGATTTTTTCTGATAATTTAAAATGGAACATTGTAGAATATATTGCTCTGAAAATAAATGATTCCGGTTTGAAAGATAAGCATGTAATTCGTTCTTTATTGGAAGCGTTGACTAATCTGGGAAAGAAGGATGAAATTGAAACTTATTGGGAAGAATTGATAAAAGTTGATTATGAAGAGATTGGAATCGTATTAAAAATTGCAGAAAAGCACGAAAGTGAAAACAAAAGAGACGAAGCCATCAATTATTATAAAAAAGCAATCAATCGTTCTATTCATGTTTGCAATTTTACTCAAATTGAAGAAGTTTGGAAAAAACTCCTTACTTTCGATGAAGTTGGATGTGATTTCTTTTTAGGTTTGGAAAAGAAAATTTATAAAGTTTTCCCTATAGATAAAGTTGTAGATTTATTGATGTATGTCTATGAAAACTACAAGAAACAAGATGATTGGGATGTTTGTATAAAATTGTTGAAAATCATTCTTGATTACGATTCTCATAATGAATACGCTCGTGAAGAGATTGTTTTTGTATACAGAAAAAAATATGCTAACCATTCACATTTGGATGAGTATATCAAAAAAAGTAATCTTGACGGAAAATGGCGAACAATTGGGGAAGCAATTTCAAGTTTTGAAAAACATATAT
>JAXJQT010000147.1:0-3417 GCA_036311025.1 Spirochaetota bacterium | reverse complement strand
GAATAGCTCTATAAATAAAATTATGAGGAAAACATAAATAAGAATCTGTTGAAAATGGATGCCAACATTTACCGATACTTTTTGATAAATCAGCACCTGCTTCGATTAATTTCTTGCAAGTAACGGTATCATTAAATTCACATGTTAATAATAAAGCATTTACTCCTATGTTATTGACAATTTTTTCAGCAGGTGGATAGTGAATAAAGTCGTCGACATTTTCAGTTTTGCTAATTAATAAATCTATAATTTTATCTATTCTAGAAATGCTTTTATCCCATTCTTCTGTAGGAATATTGTCTAATATTTTCTTTGTAATTTCTTGTAAAAGGGGAAATAGAGTGTGCATTTGATTTCTAAAATTTCTTTTATCATCTGCGGTGAGACCGGGAACAAAAGAGTTTTCATATTTTATGTTTTCGCTATTCTTTTCTAAATTTTCTAAAAAATATTTAGGATTTACAAGATGATTTCTTTTGTCAATTGCATAATATAAAGGCGAAAATTCATCGGCTGTTATTCTATAATTTGAAGGGAACTTTCCTTCACCTAACATTTTTTCTAAAACAGCTTGAACGATTTCTATATCAAGAGTATCTATAGCAGTTTGCAAAATAGATATTTTTGTACGATTAGTTTTAGTGGAAAGAACTTCTTTATCTGTTCTTTCTAATATCTTAAAAAATAAATCTTTTAATTTCGAGTCGATATCTCTAACTGGTGCATGTGGGGATAAAATAGTAGTTCCGGATTGCCAGCATTTTGTGAGTATTTCATGAACAGGATAACAATTATTTGTAGCCGGAATATTCACGTCTAATGACGGATATTCTTTCTCATCCAGATAAAGTTCTACAATATCATAGTACTTTTGACAAATAGCTTGTGAAATCGGGGGGTAAGTAACAAGGTGATTTGTTTTAATATGATTATTTATTTTGCCGTCACTTATATTTCTATAAAACTGTTCACTTTTAAAAGTGCTGGTTTTGTCTGTTTCCATAATATCTTTAGATTTTTCAGATATAGGTGGAAACTTGTGCCAAAAGTTTTCAAAAACATTATAGTAAAGAATTGCAGTATCTTTTTTTTCATTAACAAATAAATCAAATGCCAAAGCAAAATCAAAGAAAGTCTTTGAGTCCTTATCCAAAGCAGTTTTTCTTTCTGTGCAATGAGTTGAATAATATTCATAAATACGTTTTCTTGCTTGTTCCGGATTTTTTTTGAAATCATAATAAATAGAAACTCTAACTGCTTCCGGAAGAAATTGTTGTAAAAAGCTTCCGGCAAAATATTTTCCTATTTCAAGAGCTTTTAAGTAGTATTCAACTGCGTTCCCTAATTTTGAATAGTCGATTTTTTCTTGAAATTGAAAAACAAATTCTCGGGCTCGAAACCAAAATCTAAAGAATTCAAACAAATTTGGGAGTTTGTTTTTTATTTCACTCTTGTTTTCTTTGAACTTTTCTACAGAAATTGGATTATTTTCTTTTACTAATTCTTTTAATAGGGAAAAAACTTTTGATTGTTCTTCTGCTAGACAACTCATTTTAATGTAATCTGTTTTGAGAAATTCTATTTTGGATTCATTTTCATAATCACCGATAATTTCTTCTATTTTATTCCAATCGTTTTCATCTATAGCAAGAAATTTTAGTGAGCTTTTAAAATTTGTATAAAAATAACAATTGAATAATTTCTCTGAATATTCTTTATTTATATCATGAAATGTTTTAAGTAGCGGATAAAAAACTTTCCAAGGTGGATTTTTGTTTTCTTTTCTGCATTGTTCTAAAGTTCTTTTTATAGAATCTGCATCCTTATCTTTACATTTATTTTCAACCAATTTGTATATTTCTTCATAAGTCTTTTCGGATTCAATTTTAAACTCTTCAAAAATATCTTTAAATCTTAATTTTTTGTAATTGTAAATATACTGATGGGAAATTTCTGTTTGTAAAAGATATGAGTAGATAATAGATTTTGATAAATCATTTCGTTTTATTTCTGCTGGAGCATAAAAGATACTGGAAATATACTTCACAATGAGACCGTAATAGAAATGCTGTGAAAGGCTACAGTTTTTAATAATACTTTTTTCCCCGTCTAAACTAAATGGAGAAATAAGTTCAATTTTAGGAATCTTGAATTCCCCTTCTAAAGAAGTAAAAAAATCCCATACTTTACCAAAAATAGAATTTTTATCGGTAAATCTAAATTTGTCATAAGAGCCTTTTTCTTTATAAGCATCGTTTATTTCTGAATCGGTAAGACATTTTTTTGCCACCAGTAGTGCATCTTTTCCGCATAAACTCACGATGAAATGAGCTAATTGGCTAAATGTAACATTGCCATAAATATTTTCAGTTTGTTCTTCCATTTGTACTCCTTTAATTTCAGACAATTCAATATAGCACATTAAAGTCTCAAAAAATGCTCAAAAAAATTCTCCCTTGAAAATTGTATTTTCTTGCTGCTAGTCATTTTCTATATTCCAGCCATATCACAACTCAAGGAGAGCTTACTATGGCTAAAACAAATTACACACCATTGGAAAATTCTGCAAATCAACAGAATGCAAACAAAGGAACATCCGGATTTAATTCAGCTTATAAAGCTGCAATGGATAATCATGCAAATCAATTAAATCCGAATAATTTACTTTATGGCAGAAACAAGCCTGGTAAGAAATAAAAATGGAGTAGATATGACTGTAAATACTATAAAGATATTAGAAACTTCAGGATATCATAAACTTAAAAAAGATAAACAACGCGAAATAGATAAAGCAATTGATAAACTTATTTATTTTATTAAGACAATGAAGAGGTTTAATAGCTTTATTATTAACAATCCTACTATTCATGATGCTTATGCGGATTTCTATGTATATAAACACAATGGTAATAGGTGTAGTATTCGAATATTGTATAAATATATCAATAATACGACGGAAATACATTTGTTTCATTTCAAAAGTGGGGATAGAGATAACGCTAAGTATATAGATGTGTTTGAGCAATATGTTAGTAATTATAATAGGAAGATATGTAGTTGAAATTAATAATTCGGATATAAAATATAATCTTTATAAGGAGTGAAAATTATGGATTACGAAGTTAAAATAGCAGTATTTTTTGATGCGGAAAACATACCGTCAAATAAAGTTTCTCTTATAATTGATTCTTTATCAACAAAAGGAGATATTCTTTTTCAACGAGCTTATGCAGATTGGTCTATTGAAAATACAAAATCATGGAAAGAACAGCTTAATAAAACACCGATTACAGCTATTCAACAATTTCATCATAACGAAAAACAGGCTGTTGATAAATTAATAATGATGGATGCTATTGAAATGGCAATAAAGCACGAAGAAATTAATACTTTTGCAATTGTTACTTCTGATAATGG
>JAXJQT010000146.1:0-1775 GCA_036311025.1 Spirochaetota bacterium | reverse complement strand
TATTGAAGCTGTATAATACAAGAAAATGAAAAAAAATACCTATTTTTTTGTGATTATTTTAATTTTATTGACTCTTTATTTCTTTCACTGATATTGTAATGATTATCTACCGGAAAAACAAGATAACGCACTTGCGAATCAATAAAAGTTATTTCCAAATTCAAAGTATATTCATGTCCGGGCAACAATTCCAGTTCCAATTCCACTTCCTTACCGCAATTTCTCGGAATCAACAAGCGAAACAAATCATACGTAGAAGTATTCATTTCTTTAATCGGCAAAGAACGGAAATTCGTATAAATAGGTTCGACATCTTGCGGGCATACAAGAATCGCATCTATTTTACTGATTCTGCGTTTACTCTTAATACCAATCGAATGCAAACCTCCGCGAGATGAAACATTACAAGAATAATCTTTCGGTTGCACCGGCAAAACTTCCAACACCTTACTTTTATCCGCCAAATACATATATCGTTTACCGGAATGTAAATCCGCCAACTCCACTTTTTTAGGCATTTTATTTATTTTCGCATTTGCACTTCGCATAGAAATAAAATCTGCTTTTTGATTATAATCATGAATTATCGAGACATCGATATTTTTAGCTTCATTTTTGTTGGAATAGTGAACAGAAATCATCTGAGGAAAAATACACAAGAAAAGGAGAATTATAATCCTGCTGATTTGATACTTATCCGAAATACCGAGCATCATTTTCGTGATTCTGTACATATGAATCGAAATCATTATAAAAGGAAATGCCAATATACAAAATACTAAATGAAGTAAGAAAACCGAATTTGTCGAATCTACAAGTATACTTTGAGCGTTATTTTGAGTTATGCAAAACAAGGCAAAGAAAAATCCAATGAATGAGAAAATGTAACACAGAAACTTCAACCAGATTTTTTTGAAAATCATCGAAATTGTTATAAAGAACAAAAACAAGAAATAAACATAAGAAAGAGAAATATCAACCTTTGCAATAATAAACAGATTTATATATGTACAATAGATTGCGATTTGCAAATACAAATTATTTTTCCATTGTATCGGCAAATGAAGCTTGGGAGCAATATCCAATATAGAATAAGAAAACAGTACCAATATAATAAAAATCGACACAAAATAGAAAAACATACTTCTACCGTAACTAAACGGCAAATTGTGAATAAAGGATATCAATAATTCAAACAAAAACGGGATAAATGAAATAACGTAAAATACAAAAAACGAAAATATAAAAAACGGAATCGACGAATACAACTGCAACGTTTTTACCTGCTTACGAAACGGGACAATTATCCTAAACAGTAAAACAGAACAAAACAAAATTATAAAATAAATCAAAAGCAAACGATGTTCGGGTATCAATAAATGAAAAGTCTTTTTTCCGATTTTAAAAGCTTGAATCAAATAGTTTCGGTCTTTTTCAAAATCTGCATCAAGCTCGTCTATTTCCATACAATAATCTCGAACAAATTGAAAAAGTTGTTTTTGGTAGTTTACACTGTAATAATTGCTCGTTGTCTTTTCGTAATTATTCGTATTTGTCAACAAAACAGCATTTGTATTTTCAGTTAAAAACGCATCTAACGCTTTATCAGAACTCAACACATTAAAACGTGAGCGAACTATTTCCGTAGTCGAAAACTTCGCACAGTTATTGTTATTTTTTATACATTTGAAAATTTTCTCCAAGATTACAGAAGAAACCGGCTTACCGTTTTTACTTGCCGATACCGTAACCGGGACAAACGAATTGTTTATATC
>JAXJQT010000145.1:0-7753 GCA_036311025.1 Spirochaetota bacterium | reverse complement strand
GTTGATATCTTCGTTGTCGTCAATACTTAGAGTGTCATCATTTTCGATATCAGTAGAATCTAAGATGTCGTCCAATTCGTTGTCCGAAAGCCCTATAGAATCTTCTTCATTTTCTTCGTCAAGATTTAAATCGATGTCATCGTTTTCATCGAAATTGATGTCTTCATCTGCAAGGTTGATATCTTCGTTGTCGTCAATACTTAGAGTTTCATCAGTCAGGCTGATATCATCATTTTCTGTTAATGCACTAAAATCAAGATTGTTAAAATCGTCTTCATAGTCTTTTTCATCAGTATCTAGTGTGTCAGAAAAATTATTGTCTATTTCTTCATCATCATTCGGAATTATGATTTCTTCATCTTCTATTGTTGTTTCGGTTTCTTCAACTTTGTTATCTGAAGATTCCATAAGCAATTTATCCAAATCATCATCTGAAAGTAAGTTGTCGTCAATATTAGAAGATTCATTGCTGAATAAATTGTTCTGTGAATTGATTTCGTTTGCCAAAGATTCTTGTTCTTCTGTTAAGTCAAATTTTAAATAATCTTCATCCTCTTGACTTACGGTTTGTTCTTCTCTTTCAGGAAAAGAAAAATTGATAATATTATCATCGTTATCTTCATTTATTAATGAATCAATTAAATCTTCAGAAAGTTTTTTTTGCGGAACGATAATAGTTTTAGGTCCTTCTTTTAATGCTACACCGCAGAATTCTTCATCGTCATCATCTATTTCGTCATTTTCATCAAGAAGTCCGGAAAGGTCAATGTCTTCGCTAAAATCAAAATCGTTTGTGTCTGTAACGGTATCATTTTGAGAAAGAGAATCGCTGTCAAGAATAGCCGGTTCTTCATCTAAAGATAATTCGTCATCTAAAAGAGAATCAAGTGATAAAGAATCTTCATTATCTAAATCTAAAGACAAGTCATCATTATCGTCGTTTTCTTCGTCTGACGGTTCTATTATTTCCGGCGTAAGAAAAATTTCTTCTTCATTATTGCTTTCGGTCTCATCTGCAATAGCAGACGTTGAGTCATCGTCAATATTTATTTCATCTGAATCTTCATTTGCCATTAAGTCTAAATCGTCGTCGAGCTGTAATAGAGAATCATCTAAGCTGTCTGAATCTTTTTGAGGAAGTTCATCTAACATAAAATCTGATGTGTCTATATCGAAGTCATCAAGACTGTCAAGGATTTCATCTTCTTTATCTTGGGGAGTTTGAGCCATTTTTAAACCTCTCTCATTTTTTAGAAATTATTCAATTATTAACTGTTTTTCGTCAATACGTACAGAATAATAAATATTTGTACTTATAATTGAGAAATAATACATTAAAATACACAATGTGAATAGGGGGAAAAAATTAAATTTTCTTTGTTTTCAAACTAATTCCGACTCTGAAATATGAGTCTTTTATTCCGGAGACCAATGAAAATTGAAAATTGTGCGTTTTGTTTAAATCTAAGTGAAAACTAAAAAAATACGGTACGAATGATATTAATGTAAAAACTGCAAGTTACGAGTGCTCCGTTTTTTAATAAGTCGTTATTGATAGAATTATATGATGTAAAAAGTTCTTTGAGGATATTAACAAAATTGTTTATCGTGAAGTTTTTCCCAATTATTTGTGAAAGTCCGAATGCACATATTGTGATACCTGTAGCAAAAACGGTTAGACTGCTTAAAAAACTTCCGAGAGATATATAATTCATTAAATGAAAATAAAGATTTTTATAATAGAAACTTGTATCTATTTGGTAAGGGTCAAATATCGGTCTTGCCAGTAATGGAACAAAACCGGTAGGAAAATTAAAATCAAAAGTTCCGTTTGTGTATTCTTCCGGGATTTTCTGTTGAGTGTCCCATAATGACCATGAAATAATTTTTTGTTGTACAAAGGAAATTATTTCATTGATACAGACGATGTTATCTTCATCAAAATCTGCTGCACCTTTAAGTCCTTCGCATAAGTAATATGCAAAAACGCCGTACGGAGTATAAATAGTTTGTTGATTATTCGTCGAAAAATCTTTTTCTGATATACATTGAAAAAGCAGGCTGTTGTTTGGTAATTGGTGCGTTTCTATTTTTGGGAAATATATTTCATCATAATTAGTTAATGAATGCTTAGCTTTGACAGAAGTAATTAGCTTATATCCGTCGATAAAAAATATCGAATTTTCTATTTTTTTTTCAGTACAAACGTCAGATATTGCAGATAAAGAAAGTGATGTCGCTTCTATATTGCTTATATTGCTGTCTACTGTAATTAAGTGAGTTTGGTTGTTGTCGGTTTTTATTGAATATCCCGAAAAAAACAAAACAAAGTTGTCATTTTCTTGAATATCGTCTGATATTTGTTGTAAAATTTTATGGATGTTTTTCTTTGAAGGATATTTAGGAGATGTAGGGAAAATATCGTCAGTCATGCGAATTACGATGTCGAATTTTCCCTCATTCTTTAATGTATCTTCTATTAATTTTGCATCATAACGAGGTCTCGAAAGAGGCTCGATAAAATGGTCGTGATAATTGTTTATTCCTATAACTAAAGCCCAGCGTTTTCCGCTTTTTTTTGTGTTGTCTGCGAATAAACAAAAAGTTGTATTAAATATTATAAAAACTAACAATAACCGGATGTGATGTTTCAAATCGAAGTTTCTCGCAAAATTATTGTAATGTTTCTAATTTATCTATGACTTTGTGAAAAAGTTGATTAGAGTCTTGAGATATTTTATCAAAATCTAAAATCAGTTGTCCGAATTTCTTACTCAATTCTACTATTTGTTCTTTTTCCTTGCTTAATAATTCCGGTAATTTTTGTAATGAAAATGACATGATGTCCAGGCTGTTTTTTGTCCCGAAATACTGAACTGTTTGTCTTGATATAAGTTGTTCGGCTGTCAAATCTGTTTTTAATTCTTCATTTGCAGCTTTTGCCATTGCACCTATGAGTTCATAAAGTTTTTTCGGTAGAATGATATTTGATTCAACTGTTTCGTCAATTGTCGCTTTGCTCATTGTTTTATCCTTAAATCAGTAAAAATATTTAAACTATCAATATCAGAAAAAAAACAATCTGCATAGAATCTAAAAGCATTATTATAAAATAAATTATATTGAAATATATATAATGAAGTCTAATGCATAAAAAAATAATTGTAACTCAAAAATGTCGCCGGACAAAATACTTGAAATCTTTTGTCGCACTTGACATTACAATGTTTCAGTCGGGCATTATTTTGATAATGTCGGGAAAAAGATTGGAGCTTGGCGGCGGAATGCTTTTTGCTTATTGCTTTTTTTAGCAGAAAAAATGGAATAAAAAACTTTAAAATATGATTTAAATATTCCGTTTTTTAAAAGAATGGTAATATGTTTTTTATTATATTGACTTTGAAAGCAAAGGTTATTGGCAAAATGTGCCGATATGTAAGTTTTTCTTACATCTTGATTAACGAAGACAATTGGAGTGAGAAACAAGGAGGTTTACAGATATGAGTAACTGGAAAAAAATGTTTTACATTTTGTTGTGTGGGGTGTTTTTTACCTTAAACGCACAAGAAAATGAATTACCTAAGGTCGAAGAAGAGGTAAAAGCGGCAGAAAGTGAAGTCTCTGAAGACAAAGAAGAGTCTAAAAAAGATGCTAAAAGAGCGAAAGAAGAAAAGAAGATAGAAGCTTCTGCGACTAAGCTAAAAGAGAAAGTAGAAAAAACTGAAGCAGAGTTTCAAGCTAAGAAAAAAGAGCTGGAAGATGTAGAAAAAGAATTGACAGCTGTGAATCAAGCGAGAAAAACAGCTGAGGGCGATACGGAAGAGAATGCGACAAAATCTCAGGAATTGAGTGAAAAACGTGAAAAGTTAAACGAAGAGATTATTAAGCTTTCTGAAGAACGTAACGGATATGCTCGAGAGTTGGCTGAAATTGAACATAAAAAAGAAATGATGGCCAAAGCTGAAAAAAATCAATTGCTAGAAGATAAATTCAAAAGAAACTTTGAGTTGTTGGAGCAAATGAAAAAGCAAGAGCACGAAAAGAGAGTTCGTGCTATGAAAGAAAGAAAGTCATTGCAAAAACAATTAAGTGAAGTAAGGGCAAAAATCAGAGAGAGAACATCTGCGATAAATAGCGGAAATGTAAAAATTAAAGAAATCTCAGATAAATTGATTTTGAGTGTATCAACAGAAGATGAAAAGAGTTTATTAACAGAAAAAAGTTCTTTTGTACTACAAAGAACGCATATAGAAAAGGAACTTGATGCCCTTAAACGACGTGAAAAGACGCTTGTGGCTAAGCTTGCAGAAAAAGACGAAGGATACGAGCTTGCCGACGGTACGCTGAACTGGAGTAAAGTTTACGATATTGAAAACCTTCAACGTGTAAAACCGGGAACTTGGCATCTTTCTGTAATAGCTAAAGATTCCAATAATAACCAGAATAAACCTGAAGAAATAAATATTAAAATAGATCCTAAATCTGATATTCCTACAATTAACGTAATAAATCCAAAACCGGGTTCTCGTGTACCTGGAAATTTGATGATAGTAGGTACAGCTTATGACGACGATGCTGTAAGCAAGGTAACTTTCTCATTAGATTCAGAATTGGAAGAAAGAGTTTGTAACGGAACTGATTTCTGGAATTACGATTTGGATACTACAGGACTGGAAGACGGTATCCATAAGTTGACTTTTGCAGCAACAGATGTGAACGGGATAAAATGTAAACCTCATGTTATTCAATTCGTTTTAGATAGAAAAGTTCCTACTATTGTATTGCCTACAATGACATCAGGAACGGTAGTTTCCGGTAAATGTAAGATATCCGGAAATGCTGAAGATTTAAACGGTATTGCCGGAATTTACTATTCTGTTGACGGTAGATATTCATATACTAAAGTTGCAAACGGATTTGGTAAAAGAAAATGTAATTGGAGTTTTAACCTTAATCCGGCAAGAGAGCTTGGTTCCGGAACAAATATTATTTGGATAAAAGCTGTAGATAAAGCAGGTTCCGAAGGGTTCTTCCCGTTGACTTTGATAGTTGACCGTGAAGCACCGAATGTAGGTTTTCATTATCCTCATGTAGAATCAAAAGTAGGAAACTGTTTTGAACTGTTTGGTTATGCTCATGATAACGTAGAAATTAAGAAATTGGTTCTTAAACTTTCCGGTCCGGGATTTACGACAGAGGAACTTCCGATGAATTTCCAGCGAGGAAATGCAATGTGGAATTTCCCGGTGAATCTAAAAGAATTAAGCGGAGATCCATCAAAGGTAAAAAGCGGAAGATTGGATGCTGAAGTTATCGTAACTGATGTTGCAAATAATGTTGTAAAGAAAAAACTTTCACTTATGGTTGACACCAGTGCAGTTGATTCAATGATTACTTTGAAATCTGTAGAGAACGGTGATAGATTTGGCGATGAAATTCCGGTTTTCGGAACTATATCTTCTGCACATGTTGTAACCGGTGCATTAATTAATCTTTATAATGATAAAAATGAACTTATCATGGGAAATGATGTACTTGCACAGCATTCTTTGTCTACAGTGCTTGATGTAAGTGAATTGCCGGAAGGAAACTATACTCTTGAAGTAATCGGTAAAAATGAAGCTATGCAGGATGAACCGATACGTGTAAAAGTGGGAATAGACAGATCTTGTCCGCAGTTTAATATAAATGAGCTTTCAGAAAAATATGCAAAGAAGAAATATTCGAAGAAATTGGATGTTGGTTTTTCTGTTACAAAAACAGGAACTATAAAGAAAGCTACTTATACGTTGACAAATATTGCGGGGGATGTGCTTTCTCAAGGTGATTTGAAAGTAAAAAGTGTTAATAATTTGCATCAAATGCAACCTGTAGCACTGGATGTTTCAGATAATAAATTTGAAGGTGTGAATCTGTTGAGACTTTCTGCGTTAGATGATACATTAAAAAGTGCAGAAATTACAGTACCTGTTGTGATTGACAATACGGCTCCTACAGTTACAGATGTGACTTATAATAAAGATACCGGATTGATGGAAGATGTCGTAGTGACAGTGTCTGATAATTTGATATTGTCGAGTGTAGAAGTAACCGAAACGTCTTCTATAAATTCTACTCCTAATAAAATGACTATTTCAGGTAACAGAGATTTTCAATTCCCTATGAAAGTCAAAGATGATACCGGTGCATTTGTTTCATATAATTATGAAATAAAAGCTAAGGATATTGCCGGTCTTGAAGTCGTAAAGAAAATCAGTATTGCGTTTAAAAATACGACTGCCGAAAGTCATACTTTATCGATTAAAGTTAATCAAAAAAATCGAACAGAGTTGATGGGAAAAGCCGGTTTATTCTTGAAATCTAAGAAAATTAATCCGGATTCTATCAATGGCGGATTTGGTTTTGCTGATTCTGATGTAAAGAGTGTCAATATATCTACGGATACCGGTGTGGTTATCAATCCGACAGTTGTTGATGAAACTTTGGGTATTTTCTCTTTTGAGTTATCAGCCGATGTCAGAAAAAAATTCACAGTCGGAGATAACAGAGTTATTTTCAAAGATTCAAACGGAACTTTGGATGAATTGATTTGCCAGAACGATTTATTAATGCCTAAAGCTAAAACTGTATGGCCGCCGGCATGTATAGCTTTTAATTCAGATATTACTGTTTACGGTGTGGCTACAGATGATTCCGGTATTACATCTGTCAAAGCATCATTGGATTCTTTGGATGAGGCAAGTTTCTTACCGGTTTCTACAGAACCGATCGAAAGTATAATGAATAAAAAGGTTGTTATGGCAGCTGCTCATATGAGAGATGAAACTCAGACAATCGGAGATTTTGTTAAAGAAAATCAAGTAGATCTTTATCCTAGAGGGGTGATGTATTCATTTGCTTTCCCTACAGATGATTTAAAAGAAGGCGAGCATACCGTTTATTTCAAAATAGAAGATAAAACCGGTAAGACTGTAACTACAAAAGCTTTGATTACAGTAGACAGAACAGCTCCTAAGGTAAAACTATTGGCTCCGGAAGACGGTTTGTCGACTAACGGAACAATAACATTGCGTGGTGAAGCTGAAGATGAGTTTGGCGTAGGTTGTGCCGTTGCAACTCTTAATGATAAAAAGATTGTAGGTACAGGAAAAAATATTTGGAATATTCTTTATGATTTGTATGAGCGTCCGGAATTTAACAGAGAAGATATAAAACAAATTGTTCCTGTAGAAATCAATATCGATGTATTTGATATGGCAGGAAATAAAAACAATATAGTTTCAAAAGTTGTTCTTGACGTAAAAAATGACGTTCCTGAAATTATCATAAACAGTCCGGCTGTAGACAATCAACGTTATACAACAGATGCAATTAGATTTGAGGGAGTTGTGTTTGATGACGACGGAATTGATAGTTTGCAGTATCGTTTGGATTTCGGAAGAAACGAAGTCGGAGATGCAAAAACTGAAAATGATGGTTGGAAAGGTGTTATTCTAAAAGAAAATGAATTACCTAACTGGAGTGTTACAATGGTTCCGGGATATTTACCTGCCGGAAAACACACTTTAGAATTACGTGCTTTTGATAAAAACTTTGTTCAGAGTGATATAAAAACCGTAATATTCCAAATAGATTTGGAAAATCCGGTAATAACAGTAATCGGACCTGAAAACGGAGAGTATATCAAGGGAACAAGACTTGTAAACGGTAAGACTTATGACCCTAACGGTATTGCAAAGGTAGATGTAAGTAC
>JAXJQT010000144.1:0-2468 GCA_036311025.1 Spirochaetota bacterium | reverse complement strand
TGATGATATGACTTCATGGTTTGAATCTCCTCTTTGATGTGGTAGTTATTGAGTTTATTCATACTATGAAGTTTTTTTTATTTTGTTGCACTTGATTTTTATATATACCTGTTTACCTTTACTCTGTTAAAAAATCAAATTGTACCTTGACAGTCAGAGTTCATTTTTATAGTCATGTATAAATTATAAATATCAGGATATCGGTCAGAATATGTCAAAGTCAAAGCTTGTAAAAGAATTTTTCCAGTACCTAAAAGAAAATAAAAAATTGTGGCTGTTACCACTGTTAATCATTTTGGCAATCGTCGCAGCCGTCGCACTTGTTTCACAAGCTCCGGCAATCGCACCGTTGATATATTCTTTATTCTAAAAAAAGATTATTGCTATGGAAAAAACATATATTTTAGGAATCTCGGCATTCTATCACGACAGTGCGGCGGCTTTGCTTTGTAACGGCGTAGTCATTGCTGCAGCTCAGGAAGAGCGTTTTACACGTAAAAAAGCAGACTCATCTTTTCCGATTAATGCAATCAATTTCTGTTTAAAATACGCAGAAATAGAAGTAAGCGATATCAGTCATGTTGTTTTTTATGATAAGCCGATTTTAAAATTTGACAGAATCCTTGCGTCATATCTACATACCGCACCATTAGGGATTCGTTCTTTTATCAAAGCAATTCCGCTTTGGTTGCGTGAGAAACTTTGGACTGAAGATAAAATCAAAAAAGATTTAAACTACGACAATGATATTTTATTTACGCAACATCATCAATCTCATGCCGCCAGTGCATTTTATCCGTCGCCTTTTAACGAAGCTGCCGTACTTACCGTAGACGGAGCCGGTGAATGGACAACTACGGCGATTTCCTACGGAGACGGAAATAAACTCAATCTTTTACAAACGTTAGACTTTCCTCATTCTCTCGGGCTTTTGTATTCCGCATTCACTTATTACTGCGGATTTAAGGTCAATTCCGGTGAGTATAAGTTGATGGGGCTTGCACCTTACGGCACACCTATCTATAAACAAAAAATATCAGACAATTTGGTTAGTATAAACGCCGACGGCTCAATATCGTTAAACCTAAAGTTTTTTGATTATATAAGCGGCTTAAAAATGATTAACCGCAACTTCATCAAGCTTTTCGGTATGCCTGCACGTCGAGCGGAAGAACCATTGACTCAATTTTATATGGATATAGCCGCCAGCATTCAAGAGGTCACAAACGACATAATCGTCGCAATGGCACGACAGGCAAAAAAACTGACGAACAGTAAAAATCTTTGTCTTGCCGGCGGGGTCACATTGAATTGCTGTGCCAACCACGTTCTGGCAAAATCAGGAATCTTCGAAAATATATTCGTTCAACCGGCAGCAGGAGACGCCGGCGGTGCATTGGGAGCTGCTCTTTATGTTCATTACGCATTATTAGACAATCCTCGTATTCCTCAATCTCATGACCAAGTTTTACAATTATCAGGACTCGGCCCGGATTTTACCGCTGACGAAATTGAAGCCTTGTTAATTCGTCACGGACTGACTTATAAAAAGATGAATGAACAACAAATGTATGCTTACTGTGCAAACGCTCTTAATGACCAAAAAATAATCGGGTGGTTTCAAGGACGAATGGAGTTTGGACCGCGTGCATTGGGACAGCGTTCCATTATCGGCGATCCACGCAATGCCGATATGCAAAAGAAAATGAATCTAAAGATTAAATTTCGTGAATCATTCCGCCCTTTTGCTCCAGCCGTCACAGAGGATGCAGCCGATGAATATTTTGATATTCCCGATTCTTCAAAACTTCTTACACGATATATGCTCACAACGGCTACTGTCGCCAAAAAGCATTTGAAAAATACCGTCGCTGTCGATACCGTGCAAAATAAATTTTCGCTTTTGGAAACAGACCGCAGTACAATCAATGCCGTAACGCATGTTGACGGTTCGGCACGTGTGCAAGTCGTACGTGAAAAAGACAATCCGAAGTTTTACAAACTGCTTAAAGCATTCGAGCTGGTATCCGGACTGCCGATGTTAATAAATACGTCGTTCAATGTACGCGGTGAACCGATAGTTTGTACGCCGGAAGATGCTTTGTATTGCTTTTTTGCATCAAATATTGACATACTGGTTTTAGAATGTTTTATTCTTGAAAAACAATCGCAATCGGTAAAAATGGATTTAACAGAATGGAAAAAGAAAATAATTCAGGATTAAACAAAAAATCATTGCGTACATTTTGCTTCTCATTTTCTATAGGAATGCTGTTAATTGCCGTATTCTCGATATTATCGCAAATATTAAAACCGGCAAATACGCAAATCAATTTTATTCCGGCGATAATCACCGCCAGCCTTTTTTGTTATCATCAAATAGCAGCCCGAATTATCCCGGAAAATCCGACATTAAAGAAGTTACATTTTTCAACACTTGCAATCCTTTTGTTTTACGTTACAAATAC
>JAXJQT010000143.1:0-3079 GCA_036311025.1 Spirochaetota bacterium | reverse complement strand
CAAGCTTGAAACTGCAAAAAGTATGATACTAAGAAACATTTCTATTGATATAGTTGCAGAATGTACCGGCTTGTCGGTCGAGGAAATAGAAAAGTTATAATAATTAGCAACGATGAGTTCACAACGTGAACGAACGAAGTATTTAACGCAGTAAAATACCGAACGAAGGTAACGGTGAGTATGTGAGGAAATAAAAAAAAGTGTACTGTCAAAAAAATGGTTTCAATTCTTGACGGTACACTTTAATTTTTATCGTTGCAATAAATTTTAATTTTCAGACTCTTTGTTTTCTTCATTATTTTTAGTCATTGTATAAACATATATAGATACAATAGAAACGTCTGACGGTCTGATACCCGGAATACGCGAAAGTTGTCCGATATTTTCAGGACGTACAGCTTCAAGGCGTTCTTTACTTTCTTTTGGCAGACCGCTTATTTTACTGTAGTCAATGTCAGCCGGAATTTGACGAGAAGCTTGTTTTCTCGTTTTCTCTATAGCTCGCTCTTGTCTGTTAATGTAACCTTCGTATTTTATTTCTACGGCAGCGGTCTGAAATGCTGCTTTACTTGTTTGCGGATAGTGGTCAGAATAAACTTCGTAAGCTTTTACAAGGTCTGTCTGCGGATGTTTAATATATTGCTCCCAGTGAGAACCTTTTTTTACCGTGTCGATGTTAATCTTTTGTAAGTCTGATTCTTCCAGTTTTGTGTTGATGATATTTTCTCTGATAAGTTCGACTTCTTGATGTTTCTTTTCGTAGAAAATACGGTCTTGTTCTGAAACGAAACCATGCTGTATTGCATATTTTGAAAGTCTTGCGTCTGCGTTGTCTTGGCGAAGTTGCAATCTGTATTCTGCACGTGAAGTAAACATTCTGTATGGTTCTTCGGCTCCGTGTGTGACAAGGTCGTCAATCATTACACCGAGGTATGCTTCGTCACGGCTTAGAATCAACGCCGGCGTTTTTTCTACATATAAACATGCATTGATACCAGCCATACAACCTTGAGCAGCTGCTTCTTCATATCCGGATGTTCCGTTTGTCTGTCCGGCGATAAACAGACCGGCAATTAATTTTGTTTCCATTGACGGTTTTAATTGTATTGGATTGAGGTAATCGTATTCTACAGCGTATGCCGGACGCATTATTTCGATATTTTCAAAACCTTTAATCGACGTCAGGAAATCGTATTGTACGTCTTCGGGCATTGATGATGAACAACCGTTTAGATAAAGTTCGTCTGTGTAAAGTCCTTCCGGTTCGATGAAAATCTGGTGACGGTCTCTTTCCGGGAATTTTTTTACTTTATCTTCCAATGACGGACAGTATCTCGGACCGATACCTTTGATTTTTCCGCTGAATAACGGAGAACGGTGGAAATTGCTTCGTAATATTTCATGAGTTTTTTCATTTGTGTATGTTACATAACACGGAATATTCGGGCGTCTGATAGGTTCTTCTGAGTAATTTGAAAAACGGTAATCCATTGGGTCGCCGGGATAGATTTCTAACTGTGAAAAATCGATACTTCTTTTTGCTACACGAGCCGGTGTACCGGTTTTTAAACGTCCGATAGTAAAACCTAGTTTTTTGAGATTATCCGAGAGTCCTATGGCGGACAATTCTCCGAGTCTTCCGTGAAGTCCGTTGTATTCGCCGATGTGGATTTTTCCTTCCATAAATGTTCCGGTAGTAAGAACTACAGCTTTTGCTGAAATTCGATTGCCTCGTTCGGTGATTACTCCGACAACTTTTCCGTTTTCTACAATCAAATCTGTTACCGTATCCATGAAAAGGTCGAGTGTTTTTTGTTGTTCAAGAGTTTTTTTCATTATTACATGGTAGTCAAGCTTGTCAGCCTGTGCACGCATAGCCTGAACTGCCGGGCCTTTTTTTGTGTTGAGCATTTTAAACTGTATCATGGTTTGGTCTATGATTTTTCCCATAATACCGCCGAGTGCATCGAGTTCACGTACCAAGTGACCTTTCCCGATTCCGCCTATAGATGGGTTACAACTCATTTTTGCAACACAGTCTAAGTTTTGGCTTACTAAAATAGTTTTATAACCTCGTTGAGAGGCAATATATGCGGCTTCACATCCGGCATGACCGGCTCCGACAACTACAATATCATAATCTCTGTATAACATTTATCCTATCCTTCTTTGCAATGGCTTATACTCTAACCATATAAAATTGTCAATTTTACGCTTTGCAAACAAGCTGCCGGGAGAATGATTGAAAATAAATATTACATTTCTTCCTTAAAAGAAAGAATTCTTATTTTACGCTTGTTTTTTTTTGAAAATGTATATAATTCATGCGATGTATTATTGAATACATGATAAAGATTAAGGAGCAAATAATATGGGTTACAAAATTTCAAGTGAAGATATCGACCGAATAGTTTATGCGGAACATTATGATCCTTTCAGTGTTTTGGGGTATCACGCAAATTCTACCGGAGATAAAGCTTTAGTCAGAGCATTTATTCCTAAGGCAAAAGAAATTTCAGTTTTGTTTGATGACGGAAAAGCCGTTGAAATGAAAAAAATACATGAAGACGGTTTGTTTCAATGTGAAGTAAAGCCGCTAAAAAAAGTAAGCTATGTATTTAAGATTACTAATCATGAAGGATATAGTTGGGAACAAAAAGATCCATATATTTATCCTATGGTTTTTACAGATTTTGAATTGCATTTATTCAGTGAAGGTAATTTCTACGATTCATATATGCGTTTAGGTGCTCACCCGATGGAAATTAACGGCGTAAAAGGTGTTTATTTCTCTGTATGGGCTCCGAATGCCAAACGTGTGAGTGTAATCGGACCTTTTAATGATTGGGATGGAAGAATAAATCCTATGAGAAACTTAGGTAGTGCCGGTGTATGGGAACTTTTTATTCCGGATTTGGTAGAAGGTGAATTGTATAAATTTGAAATTAAATCAAATACAGGTGCTTTGTTGAAAAAAGCCGACCCTTATGCGTTCAGAAGTGAGCTTCGTCCTAATACGGCAAGTGTGGTTCACGATTTTAATAAGAATAACTGGCACGATTCTGAATATATGAAAGCT
>JAXJQT010000142.1:0-1352 GCA_036311025.1 Spirochaetota bacterium | reverse complement strand
CTCCGGTATGCGTAGACAAAACCGCACTCGGCAAAATCGCTGTTTCAAGTCCGAATGCAGACAAAATCGGCAACGCTACAGTTAACGAACATTGTCCGACACAGGAAATATCCTGGATAGTAAGAATTCTTTTTTCACTCATAATATAACCTCATTTTTTTTTAATAAAATATCAGAAAAAAAGTTTTACTAATTTCAAAATTCCTTGTTTCCACGGTACTCGATGTGAAACTCCGCTTTTTCCCTTAAAAGTTTCAAGATTATCAAGATACCAATGATAATTTCTCAAAAGAGCGTCTTTGTTAGAATATTTAGGGGCATAACCTAAAATTTTTTCAGCTTTTTCTATAGAAACAAAAGATTCCTTTGAGGCTGTTTCATACACCCATTTATAAAGTGGTGATAAATGAAAGAATTCTAAAATTCGCAAAACTGCAATTGCCGGTGCAGCCGGGAAACCTACGATTTTTTTCCCAAATCCGGCTTCGTCAAGTACGGCTTGATAGTCTTCACGCATGGTAGAATATATTTTGGCACCGATATTAAATACATCGTTGACTTTACTTTTATCTATGGTCATACACAAAAGTATAGCATCACACAAATCTTCTACATCTAAAAATTGATAGAGATTATTTCCGTTTCCTAAAACCGGGAATCCTTTGCCGGATTTTGCCCAATCATAAAAAAGAGCAAAAACTCCCAGTCGCTCCGGTCCGATAAAAGATTTAGGTCTCAAAATTGTGATACTCATATCCACTGTTCTGGCTTCTTCACAAATCTTTTCTGCTTCTATTTTTGCAGTTCCGTAATGTCCGACACCTTGTAACTTATCTGTTTCTACCAGTGGATGATGATCGGGAATCCCATAAACCGATGTCGATGAAATCTGGATATAACGCTTTACACCGGCAGCTTTCGCTTCTTCTACTACGATTCTGCAACCGTCAACATCTGTAGAAAAAATATCTTCTTTTTTGTACAAAGGAAGTGCTGCTGCCGCATGAACTACATAATCTACCCCTACCATTGCTTTTTTTACACCGTCACGATTTCGCACGTCGTCTTTTATTTCGGTAATGCGATTGCGTTCCGGATAGTCAAAGTCTGCAATATCATAAGTTATGACTTCATAACCACGCTCTAACAGGTAACGCACTAAATTTATTCCTAAAAAACCGGCTCCCCCGGTAATTAATACTTTTTCAGCCATTTTCACTTTCTCCTTCAGCCATTTTTTTGGTCATTACGACTTTTCTGCAATTTTGGCGATTTATATTTTTTTTTCTTTCTTTTTCGACTGTATGGTTCTTTGACATTGTTTTTAGTACGAATATTTAATGATTTTACAT
>JAXJQT010000141.1:0-11021 GCA_036311025.1 Spirochaetota bacterium | reverse complement strand
GTATTGCAAAGGTAGATGTAAGTACAAACAACGGATGGACATTTGTTCCGGCAGAAGGTGGAGAAAACTGGATGTTCTATTTGGATTCCAAGACTTTACCTGACGGTGATTTGAAATTCTTGATTAGAGCTGAGGATGAAGTTGGGTCTGCTTCATATTCATTTGCATTATTTAATATTGATAATACACCTCCTGAAGTTTCAGTATTGTTGCCGACAGACGGAATGAGTATTAACAATCAATATACTTTTATAGGAAGATCAAAAGATAATATTGCATTATCAAACGGTATGATTCGTATTACTTCTGCCGATTCAAAAAATATGTTTGAGGGCGATGAACGATGTAATGAAGACGGATATGTACCTCTTAACGGTTTGGAAGCGTGGACTTTTGATGTAGATGTAAAAAAATGGGATTTCGGAAAATATCATGCATCTGTTTTATTTGCGGATATGGCAGGAAATCTTACAGAAAAGAGTTTTGACTTCTTTGTAGAACCGAGATCAGACTTCCCTGTTGTTGAATTGGATCAGCCTCAATCCGGACAGCATTTGACCGGTAATGTAATTGAATTCTACGGTACGGCATATGATGATGACGGAATTGAAGCAGTATATTTACAGATAGACAATCATCCTAGGGTAAGAGCCGAAGGAACTAAACAGTGGCGTTATTTAGAACCGTCTATAAACCTTGAGCCGGGGCTTCATAAAGTAATTGTTGTTGCTCAGGAAAAATCAACAGATCCGAATAGAAAGGGTAAGTACTCTATGTCTATTTCGAGAAACTTCTTTGTTGATGAGTCCGGAATTATCATTAATATTACATCTAATTTAAATGGTGATTCAATCGGGTATCGTCCTTGGTTTACGGGAAGTGCACAGTTCTATGAAAGAAATCTTGAAATGAAAATGAAACGTGAAATTCAAGACAGAAAATATCATGAACTGTTAAAGAAACACCGTGATAATCCGGAAGTTGTTCCGCCGAAGGAAGAAATTGTTGTTACAAAATTTGAAGTAAATTCTGCTATGTCTCGATATATTGCTGAAAATAGAATTAAAGCTATATATATGAGTTATGATAACGGAAACAGTTATAAGAAAAACTGGGGAACACCGGATGAATGGCGAGTTCGATTGCAAACTCAATATATGAAGAACGGGTCTCATATGTTACAGTTTAAAGCTGTTACCGAATCCGGTAAGGAAACGTTGAAATACTTTAAGGTAAATCTTGACCGTGAGGTTCCTACAGTTGTAATCGATGCTCCTGAAGAAAATACAGCTTTAAACGGTGCGGTAGTTGTACACGGATACGCTAACGATAACAATGATCTTGAAGAAGTAAAAGTTCGTTTGAAACGTTATGACAAGAATCTTGGAAAAATGCCTAAGTTTATTGACGGTATTTACTTGTGGGCACAGGCATTCGGTGGTCCGATTGTTTCCGGTGGATTTGGATTTAGCTTCTTTGACAACATTGTACGTCTCGAAGGTGCGTTTGGTTGGGTTCCGTCTGAGTCTAACTTGAAAGATATGGGACTTGCTCCGGGAAATGCATTCTATGACTCGATGTTTACACCGGAATTGGGTTGGGTAAATTATCGATATGAACCGAGATTCCCTGGATTTGTAGCCGGAGGAAAATTACTTGCTCAGGTATTGGATTTACCTTTTGAATTCTTCTTTGGTGAAGATGCTTCAAACTTCTCTATAAGTTTGGAAATCGGTGCGGGATTCTATTGGTTCAGTGGGTTTGCAGCTGCGTCTGACGAAATCAACGGAACATACTATAAAACAAAACATCAAAATGAAGGTAAGGGAAATATTGGTTACGATCCGGCAATTGACGGTAGAGTATTGGCTGGATTTATGTACCAGTTAGATTTCTTCAAAGTACATGACTATAAGTTCTTAAAAGACTTTGCGTTGTATTTTGAAAACTCATTCTACTTTGTTGCGAGTGAAGTTGACAGTAGACTTGTACCACAGTTTGGTTTTGGATTACGTAACTCTATAGTTACAAATAAAGATAAGTAATAATCAAACTTAAAATAAAATCAAAAGCCTGATTCTCGTAAAATGGAGTGTCAGGCTTTTGTTTTTTATAATTGAAGTTGTTTATAAAATGTACAAAGTGTCTGTGGATTTGTTTGTTTGTAGTAAAATGGTTTATTGTCTGTAGCAAAGGGATGTTAAACAAGGGCAATAAGATGTTTTTTAATGACAAAAAACAAAAATTAAACTATAGTCCACGCAATATCAGTTTTTAATAAAGAAAGAAGTGTTATGTCAAAAATAATTCCTTATAAAAATATCAAATATTATACTTTTGCCGAGAATAAAGATTTTCGCTTAGAAAGCGGAGATTTATTTGGACCGATAACGGTTGCTTATGAGACATTCGGTACTTTAAATGAAGATAAGAGTAATGCTATTTTGATTTTTCATGCTCTTACGGGGGATTCTCACGTTACCTCGTCTTATGATGAAAACGATTCTACTCCGGGGTGGTGGGATTCACTTGTCGGACGAGGTAAGGACGTCGATACTGATAAATATTTTGTTATTTGTGCAAATCTGTTAGGCGGCTGTATGGGCTCTACCGGTCCGTCATCGATTAATCCGGATACAAATAAACCTTACGGTTCCTCATTTCCGTTTATCAGTGTAAATGACATGGCAAATGTTCAAAAAGAACTTATAGACCATCTTGGTATAGAGCAATTAGAATGTGTAATCGGCGGGTCATTGGGAGGAATGGCTACCGTATCAATGATGACGACTTATCCCGATATTGCACGTTCGTTTATCGTAATTGCTTCAGCTTACAAAACATCTTCACAAATTATGGCGTTTTATGAAGTCGGTCGAAATGCAATTCTTGCCGACCCTTATTATCAAGAAGGTAACTACTACGAGAAAGACCTCCAGCCGGAACGAGGGCTCGGAATAGCCAGAATGGTAGCTCATATTACTTATCTTTCTACTACGGGAATGGAAAATAAATTCGGGCGAATGATTCAGGAAAATGTGATAAACGAGAAATTGGCTTACAGTAGATTCGGACCGATGTTTGCAATCGAAAGTTATTTGCGACATCAGAGTAAGAAATTTATTGCACGTTTTGATGCCAACAGTTATTTATACCTTACCAAAGCAATGGATATGTACGACCTTACTGAAGGCGGTAAAAAGACGTTGGCTTCGGAATTCTCAAATGTTAATAAAAAAGTTTTAATAATTTCTTTTACATCAGACTGGCATTTTACACCGGCTGACAGTTGGGAGATGGCTAAAGAACTGGCACGATTGGGGAAAAATGTGTCTTACATTAATATAGAATCATCTTATGGTCATGATTCTTTTTTGCTTCCCAATAAAATGCAAGAGGGCGTAGTAAAAAGCTTTCTGAGAAATCTAGGAGATAAAGCATGAAATTACCTAAAGAATTAGTTGCCAGTAGAATTGCTGATGAAATTACGTCCGGCAGCCGAGTGTTGGATTTAGGTTGCGGAGACGGTTCATTGTTGAAACATCTGAAAGAAGTTCGCAATGTAGTAGGATACGGAATCGAGATTGACAGCAATGCGATTCTTTCATGTATTCAAAAAGATATAAATGTACTTCATTGGAATCTAAACGATTTACCGTTGGATTTTCCCGACCACTTTTACGATACGGTAATTCTTACTCATACATTGCAACAGGTTTTGAAACCTAAAGATTTGATTGACGAGATGTTGCGAGTAGGAAAGGAAGTAATTTTAAGTTTTCCGAACTTCGGGCAATATAAAATCAGATTGAAGCTTCTTGCCGGCGGTCGTATGCCTTCTACACCTACATTGCCGGATAAATGGTATGAAACTCCAAACATTAAACTTTTGACGGTTCATGACTTTTACGATTTTTGTGAGGAGAATAATATCGAAATCCTTGCTCGTTATTTTTTCCGTAAATCAAAAATCGGTATGGTTCCGGTACGCAACTTTGCAAATCTTCGTGCGGATGTTGCTATTTTTAAGATTAAACGAAAATAAATATTAACACAGAAAAATACTAACTATTTTTTTTAAAACTCCGACAATAAAGTGAATTGTCAATGTTAATCACAAACATTGATTTACTTAGGGAGGAATGGTTTTGGCAGTTAATAATCCTTATCAGCAATATAAACAAACACAGATTGCAACAGCTGACCAAGGGCGACTTGTAGTGATGTTGTATGATGGGGCAATCAAATTTTTGAGTAAAGCCTTAGAAACTATGGAAAAGGAAAAATTGTCCGGTAGCGATATTGAGAAAATCCATGTAAATATCGTAAAAACTCAAGATATTATTTCCGAACTTATGAGTTCTCTAAATATGGATGTGGGAGAGTTTTCCAACAGATTGTTCAGTATTTATATGTATATGAATAACCGCTTGATTGAAGGGAACATCAAAAAAGATAAAACACCGCTTTTGGAAGTACGTCGTCATTTGACAGAACTACGTGAAGCCTGGGCACAAGCTTCAAAAAATGTACAGCAGGAAAGTGTTACAAAGCAAGCAGGAGGAATAAATGTTGCAACCTGAGATTTTAGCAAAAAGAATCAGAGCAAATCTTGTAGAACAAAAAGAAAAACTGGAAGATTATTTAAAGTTGTTAGACCAACAAGAAATAGATATTAATACAAGAAATGGTGACAAATTGTTGTCTCATGCAAGAGTGGAAAAAGATGTGGTAAAAGAATTATCGCAATTAAAGATTATTTTGGAACCGTTAGAGAAAATGTATAGAAGTGCGGCTTATCAAAAAGATGAAGATTTGCAAGGACTGAAAGAAAGTATAGACAGATTGTCTGAGAATGTACAGAAAAAAGCTGTGGCAAATGCCGATAATTTGACAAGTACTCTTGAAGATTTACAAAAGCAGATTAAACAGGTGCGTTCTAAAAAGATGGTGAATACTAACAGAGTTTATTCAGATGCAGCACCTAGAATGTTAAATATTAACGGGTAATTTTTTTTTAAAACATAAGTTTCAATAGCTGGTCCGGTTTTTGAGTAGTCAAATGCCGGATTTTTTTATTTAGGGTGATTAAAGAACAG
Organism: Spirochaetota bacterium; assembly: GCA_036311025.1. GTDB lineage: Bacteria > Spirochaetota > GWE2-31-10 > GWE2-31-10 > GWE2-31-10 > RGIG8597. The sequence continues at coordinate 5,922 of JAXJQT010000141.1, read as the reverse complement.
TTGGTTAATTTTATAAGTTTGATAAAAAATTCTATCGTATTCAAGATTATATGCAGTTATTTCGATAAAAATGTATAGAACAACAACTTATGAAAGGATGGTACTTGTGAAAAAGAAAGAATTAATATTTGCAGCTTTGTTTTTTATATTGCCTATTTTTATGTTTGCCGACGGTGAAATGAAGGGAATCGCCAGTTGGTACGGACCGAAATTTCACGGTAAACTTACAGCTAACGGAGAGCGTTTTAATACGTATTCTTTGACTGCTGCACACAAAACATTACCTTTAAATTCCGTAGTTAAAGTGACATCTTTGGTAAACGGTAAAGAGGTAATCGTTCGTATTAATGATCGCGGACCTTACGCAAAAGGACGTGTAGTAGATTTGTCAAAAGCGGCAGCTGTTCGTTTGGATATGCTCAAAGCCGGAACTATGCCTGTAAAACTTGAAGTTTTACGATTGGGAGATAACAAGTATCAACGTTATTCACCGACTCGTTATGATATTCAAGTTGCGTCTTTTAAAGATATGAAAAAAGCCCAAACATTGTGCGGAAAATTGGCAAAGGAAAATGTTAAGGCTGTTATTTCTCAAAAGAAAGTCAGCGGAACTACTGTTTACAGAGTAGAGATTCGCGATTTGACTTACGGAATGCTCCATGCTCAAAAAATTGCACTTCATTCTGCCGGGATTCATGACTATTTAATCAAGAAGTCTTAATATTTTATTATTTGGATAGAAAGAGTGTATCTTTGGAAAAAAATTAATTTCCGGAGATGCACTTTTTTTTATTTTATCTTGCTTATGGTTAAATCTTTTCTACTTCTTTTAGAAATCCGGATTTTTCATCTTCTGAAAAAACAAAATGATAAACAGGATACAGCGAGTCGGAAAAATCTCTTTCTGTCGGTGAAAGAGAAAGTTTATCGAGAATATATTGTAAATGCGATGTTTTTGAAATATGAAACGAATATTCAAAATGCTCTCGTATAATAAACGGCTGAGTTCCGCTGTCTTTTAGTGCTTCTTTTACACATTTGCTGTAAATCCGTACAAGTCCGCCGGTTCCGAGTTTTATTCCGCCGAAATATCGCGTTACAATTGCAAGCACATTTACGACATCTTCACCGGATAACGCCGAGAGCATTGGTTGACCGGCTGTTCCCGATGGCTCTCCGTCGTCACTGCGTCCTTCAGCTACACTTTGTTTTTCTGCCAAACGCCAAGCATAACAGTTGTGAGTAGCTCCTTTTTCTAAAGCTCTGATTTCTTTAAGAATTTCATCGACTTGTTGTGTTGATGAAATTTTATACAATCTGGTGATAAACTTTGATTTTTTCTCTGTAAGAATAGTACAAGAATCTGTTATTATTTCTTTCATTTAGCTGTTTCCCGACGAAACAGGAAGTCCTGTATCTCTAAAGATTTTTTTTGTCATCTCTATAAGTTCTTTTGTCGGAGGCTCAACATTTTCCAGCTGATATGTATAGTTTAACTTTTTCCATTTCTCTCGTCCGAGCGTAGAATACGGAAGTACAACTACTTTTTCTACACCGTTAAGTTCGGCAATAATTTCAGCTTCTTTTTTTATATCTTCTATATCGTCAGTGATTCCCGGTACTAATACATAACGAATCCACATTTTCTTCCCGGAATCGGAAAGTAACTTTGCATTCGATAAGGTAATATTCAAATCCCCACCGGTAAGCTCGTGATATTTTTCTGTATTGCTGTGTTTTATGTCCAATATAAATAGGTCAGTATCTGCAACTAATTGCATGCTGTCATTTAAAGGAATAGAACCGGCAGTATCAATCGCAGTATGAATTCCTTCTGTACGAAACAAATGTACAAGTTCAGAAAGAAAATCTCTTTGCGTCAATGGCTCTCCGCCGGAAATTGTTATTCCGCCGCTGCAAATTTTTCGATATTTATTAAACATTTCCAAAATTTCTTCGGCTGTTCGTTCTTCTTTAAAATCTTCAGGTAACCATGAATCCGGATTGTGACAATACATACAACGCAAAGGACAGCCTTGAAGGAACAACAAGAATCTTAATCCCGGTCCGTCAATGGCTGTCAATGTATGATAAGAATGAATCTTTCCTTTAACCATATTAATATTGTTCATGGAAAGTTCTGCTGATTACTTCACGCTGTTGCTCCGGAGTCAACTTTATAAAGTTGACAGCATAACCGGAAACACGCACTGTCAATTGCGGATATTTTTCCGGATGTTCCATTGCATCAATCAAAGTTTCTCTGTGGAATACATTTACATTCAAGTGATGAGCACCTTGATTGAAATAAGCATCAAGCAATGAAGCAAGATTGTTTACTTTTTCTTCTTCTGAAGCTCCCAGTGCATCAGGAACAATAGAGAAAGTATTTGAAATACCATCCTGTGCGTGGCAATACGGAAGTTTTGCAACAGAGAATAATGAAGCTGCAGCTCCGAGTTCGTCACGTCCATGCATAGGGTTCGCTCCCGGTGCAAAAGCTTCTCCGGCTCTTCTTCCGTCCGGTGTAGCTCCGGTTTTTTTACCATAAACAACATTAGATGTAATAGTAAGAATCGAAGTTGTCGGTGTTGAATCTCTGTATGTAGATTGTTTACGCAATTTATTCATAAAACGTTCTACAACATCGTATGCAATCAAGTCTACACGGTCGTCGTTGTTTCCGTATTTAGGGAAATCACCTTCTGTTTGGTAGTCAATTGCAATTCCGTCCTCATCACGGATTACTTTTACTTTTGCATATTTGATAGCAGACAAAGAATCCGCAACTACTGACAATCCGGCGATTCCCGTAGCCATTGTTCTTACTATTTCCTTGTCGTGCAAAGCCATCTGTAATGATTCATAAGCATATTTATCGTGATTATAATGAATAACATTCAACGTTCTGATATACAATCCGGCAAGCCATTCAAGCATATTGTCGTATTTTTCCATAACAGTATCAAAATCAAGATATTCATCACGAATTGGTTCGACTTTCGGACCTACTTGTTTTTTTGTGCGTTCGTCAATACCGCCGTTGATTGTATAAAGCAACGCTTTGGCAAGATTTGCTCTGGCACCAAAGAATTGCATTTGTTTTCCTACACGCATTGCAGATACACAACACGCTATAGCATAATCATCACCGTAATACTGACGCATCAAGTCATCGCTTTCATACTGAATAGCTGATGTATCGATTGATGTTTTAGTACAGAAAGTCTTAAATTTTCGAGGAAGACGTTCAGACCACAAAACTGTCAAATTCGGTTCCGGAGCAGGTCCTAGATTTCTTAATGTGTGAAGAAAACGGAAACTGTTCTTTGTTACAAGAGAACGTCCGTCAAAAGACATACCACCTATAGATTCAGTTACCCATGTCGGGTCGCCTGAGAACAATGCATTGTATTCCGGAGTTCTCAGGAATCGAACGATTCTTAATTTTATTACAAATTGGTCAACTAATTCCTGAACTTCTTCTTCTGTTAATACGCCGTTTCTTAAATCTCTTTCTGTGTAAATATCTAAGAAAGTAGATACACGTCCCAATGACATCGCAGCTCCGTCTTGCTCTTTTACCGCTGCAAGGTAAGCAAAATAAACCCATTGGAATGCTTCTTTTGCATTTCCGGCAGGTTTACTGATGTCAAAACCGTAAGATGATGCCATTATTTTTAATTCTTCCAACGAACGAATTTGCATTTCAATTTCTTCACGTTGGCGAATAATTTCATCTGTCATTACCTGGACGTTTAATAGACGCTTTTGTTCTTTTTTATCTCTTATTAACCAGTCGACTCCGTACAGAGCAACACGTCGATAGTCTCCGATAATACGTCCGCGTCCGTATGCATCCGGTAAACCTGTCAAAAGAGCAGCACTTCGGGCAGCACGCATTTCTTCTGTATAACAATCAAAAACCCCGTCGTTGTGAGTCTTTCTGTGCTGAGTAAAAATCATTTCGGTAATAGGGTCAATGTAGTATCCAAATGCTTCAAGAGCGGTTTTTACCATTCTTAAACCACCGCGAGGATAAATACCACGCTTCAGTGGTTTATCTGTTTGTAAACCTACGATTACTTCATTTTCTTTATCTATATAACCTGCACTGTGAGAAGTAATGGAAGAAGGTAGGGTAGTTTCTACATCAAGAATTCCTTTTTTTCTTTCTTCTTTCATCAAATCTAAAAGTTTATTCCAAATAGTAGTCGTTTTTTCTGTAGGTCCGCACAAGAAACTTTCGTCACCCTCATATTCCATGAAGTTCTTTTGGATAAAGTTTCTTACATCTACGCGAACATTCCAACCGTCTTTGCGGAAACCATTCCATTGTTCAAAATCTATCATAACTACCTCCAAATTTCTGATTAGAAATTACATACTTAAACGGCTTTTTTATACCACTTTGTCAAGGTAGTTGTAAATCATGAAACGCATAAAAATGTTTTTAGTGATTTAAAAATAAAAAAAACAAGTGTATGGATATAAAAAAAATGTACCTTCTAAAGTCAAATATTATTATTTAACCTTTGAAGGTACATTTTATAAAAAATTATTTTTTCTTTAACAAATGTCCTAAATTTTTCATTGCATCCGGTTTGATTACGGATTCTCTGTTTGCATCTTGTATATCCGTAAAAATTTCCTTACGGAATACTTTTACGTTTTCAGGTGCGTTGATTCCTATTTTTACATAGTCACCTTTAATGCTGACAATCGTAACTTCAATATTTTCTCCGATTACGATTGCTTCATTTTCTTTTCTTGCTAAAATCAGCATTCTTCCTCCTTTTCTGAATGAAGAAGCTGGCGAACTGAATATTTTTCATTTGTACTGATAACTTGTTTTGCCTTATGGTTTTCTTTATTGATTACCAAAGGTCCGAGAAGATTAGCTGTTGTTTTTGCCGGATCGTTATTAAGATTAACGATACTGAACAACAAATAGTCATCATTATCTTTTAGATTTATTGAATCCAAATCACCTTCAACTACAGACAATTTATAATCTTTTACTACTAGAGTCGGATCTACAAGGAGAAACGCTATATCCGGAATATCGAGAGCTTGTAACCAGTAAAACGGACTGTCTTCACTGCTGTTTAAAAGAACGTATTCTTGAACATCTTCCAAACCGAACAAACCTTCTTCAATGAATATTTTCTGGTTTTCCGAGATTTCTATTTCTCCAAAGATTCTTGTTAGAATTTTCATCAACTATTTTACCTCATAATATTTGTATATCATGTATTTTATTTATCCCATTGGTTTCCAGTTGTTTTTGATTTGCTGTCCTATATGTTTTTCCCGATTAATCAAAATCGGCGACATAAAATCTACACTGAAATCTCCGGGTTGATTACCTTTAATAAACGGACAAAGAACAATAACTTCATCCGGTAAAACATCGCCGTTACATCCCATGGCTTGCAAACTTTCGGTTTGTATTTGTAAGCGAAAATCTTTTACAGCGACAAACGGATCTATAAGAAAAAAAGAAATCTCAGGATAATCTTTTGCCTGTAAGCAATAAAGAATTTCCTCCTCGCTTACCGGCAACAAGACGTAATCTTTGACCTTACTGACTTTATCAAGTCCGTCGGCAAAAAATACCGATTGCTCCTGTGAGACTTCTATTTTTCCAAAAATTTCGGTCAAGATTTCCATAAACTTATCGTAAGAAATCCATCAATGACGTCTTTGTAATTTTTGCCAAACCGGACAATGCTGCTTTATGTGCAAAATCCAATGCTGACAAATCTGTTAATGCTTTTGCCATATCAACGTCTTCAAGTTTTGACATGGTTTCAGTATATGCAGCCTTGTCATCGCCGAGTCGTGCAGACAAATAATCAAGACGATTTTGCAATGCACCGGTTTTTGCCTGATGGAATGTGATGTTATTTACAGCATCAT
>JAXJQT010000140.1:0-3632 GCA_036311025.1 Spirochaetota bacterium | reverse complement strand
GCCTATTCATTTGGCTTATGTTGATGAAGAAAATTTAAACGGGAAATTTAGATTCGGAGTTGTCTTTGTTGATGATTTATTAATAAGTGATAAGTTTACAATTCGTATTCCTGCAAGAGCCGATGTTAAACTTTATACAACACCTACAACTTGTCATGTGACAGTTCCGTTTTCAGCAGGAATCTCTCTTATCGGAAAGGTTAATGATCCGTTGTTATTTTTTGCAGGTGTAGATATCGGTACTGAATTCGGAAATGCATCTGTCACAATTGATGATGAAGAAAAAGAACAAGTTAAGGCGAATGAGGAAAAGCATTTCGGATTCACATTGGCTCCTACATTGAATGCCGGTGTAGAAGCTAAAGTTCTTTCATGGTTTACACTCAGAACTGGGTTGAGTCATTACTTCTGTCGCAACGAATATCATCATTATGATGCAACAGATTTGACAGATGAATATTGGGAAAATAAATTTACGTTTATCGGTGGAGTTACTTGGACTGCAGGATGTTCATTTACTGTAGGAAAAAGTGTGACAATAGATTTGGCGGCAGATTTACAGAATCTGGAAGCCGCATTCTATTCTAAGAGTTATAATGCTACAGATTATGACTATGACAATAAATTTAAATTATTGTTGACAGCCGCTGTTTCTGTTTTTTCATCAAAACCGGCTGAAAAGAAATAATATTTTAGATAATTAAAGAGATTGCACTTTTTAGAATTAAACTCTTAGTTTTTTTCTAGGAAGTGCAATTTTTTTAATCTTCCGGCAAATCTAAAAGTTTTGTTGTAATTTCTGTTTTGTTAATAGATACCAATAAAACAGCATTCTTTTCATTTTTTAAAGTTGTCACTGTTTTATATGGAACATTACGAATTTCACCTTCATTATTTTGATGTAAATGACCTGAAATTACATATTTTACATTGTATTTTTCGTTAATATTGAAGAAATAGTATTCATCTTCAGTGTAACTTACGGAAGTCCATTCTTGAACTGTTCCGGTGATAAAATTATAATGTGTAAAAACAATAATTTGTTTGTTTGTTGATAGTTCTTTTTCATACCAATTTTTTTGTTTTTTTCCGAATGTTCCGGTGGCAGTATCGAGAAAAATAAGTTTTGTATTTCCGATTTCTAAGGAATAAATAAACTGTCCCAATAATTTCCCAAAGACTTTATTTCCGTTATTGTAAACATCATGATTTCCTAATACAGGATAAATTATTCCGTTATAATCTTTCATATCATCAAGAAAAAGATTAAATTGTTTTTCTAAACCACTTTGAGAAATATCTCCGTTTACAATTAAAAAATCAGCATTGTAGTCTTGACGCAACTTATCTAATCTTTTTCCATATCCAAATTTTTCTTTATAATAATGAGTATCAGAAACAACAAGAAAAGAAAAGTTTTCAGGATTACTTATAATAGGATTTGGATGGCTGGAATAATTTTTATTTTCATTAAAACGAAAATCGATAGTGTCGGAATTGGCGATAGAACACAAATCAAGATATTCACAAGACGTAATAAATAAAAATAAAATGGCAATATTTTTTTTAATTTTTGAAAAAATGTTCATAAGTTCCTCCGATTGCTATCCAAAATTGGTTTGGGTAACCGGCTAACGAACCGGAACCGGCAAATCCGATTCCTGCATTAACTTCGATACTCCATATTTTTTTTCTTTGCGGGAAAAAATAATTCATTAATTCTAATTGGAAATTTCCAATGGAAATAAGATCATCATCAAATACATTTGATAGTTTGAGACCTACATTATAAAAATTAGTCGGGTAGAATAGAGCTTCTAATTTTAGAATCGGAGCTAAATGTATGCTGTAATCATTTTTAGATTTATTTATTTTTTCAATATTATAATCAATAATTTTTATATTACCGCCACCACCGATGATAAAAGTAAGAATATTCTTAACAGGTAGCTGTAAATGTAATGTTGTAAAAAGATTATGCTCTACAATTTTATATTTGCTGTAATTCCAGAATGTATATCCTTGACTTGCAGAAAAAAACTTACATACATAAAAATTATTTCTGATACTGAAACGATCGAGTATTCTTTCATCTGAAAAAAAGGAAATTTTTATTTCAGGAGATATAATCCTTGATAAATTTACTCTTAGGTAGTTTGTATAATATACACCACTTGATATTCCGATATTTGTCGCAAAAGTAACTGTGGAAGTTACGCTGAAAGAAGATGGAGCGAATAAATAGGGTGATATACCAAAATCTACTTCTTTTGAGCAAAGTCCTATTTTTATGAAAATAAATAAAATTATTAGTTTATGCTTTTTCATTATTTGTATTACCAGATAAAAATTTTATAACTTTCTTTATATCTTCCCATGTTTCACGTTTTGTTGTAGAACCGGGATAATCATTACGAAGGATATACGATGGATGATAAGTCGGTATGACCGGGATATCATGAAAATAATTGAACGTCCCTCGCATTTTAGTAATTCCAATTTCTGTATTTAATAGAAATTTTGTTGCCGGGTTTCCTAATGTTACGATTATTTTAGGACGAATTATATTAATTTGTTCTAATAGAATCCAAGAACAAGCACTTACTTCATCTTTTTCCGGTGGTCTATCTCTAAAACCTTTCAAATCGATAGTTGGACGACATTTTACTACATTTCCGATATAGACTTGATTACGTGGGATTTTCATGCCTTTTTCAATAATTGCTGTTAATAATTCTCCTGCAGGACCTACAAATGGTCGACCTTGCAAATCTTCCTGTTTTCCGGGGCCTTCACCAATAAACATGACAGATGCATTTGGATTACCTTCGCCAAAAACAAAACGATTTCTACATGCTCCTAATTTGCATTTTTGGCAATCCTTAGTATTCATATAAAGGTTATAAAGCAATTTTTCTTTCTCATCCATTTCTTTATCCTAGTGAAAGAATATGATAAATAAAAAAGGCTTCCCAAGGGAAGCCTTTTTTTAATTACACTATATTATTTATCAGAAGGTGCAACTGTTGCAATTACTTCATCCTGATTGTCTAAAACTTTAAACTTTTTGCTATCAAGAACTAAATCTTTAACACAAACAGACTGATTAATATCAAGATTTGATACATCAACTTCAATGTTTTCTACCAAATTTTCAGGTAAACATTCTACTTTTACTGTATTTTTTATAACATCAAAAGTACCAAACTTTTTTAGTCCGATAGGAGAACCAGTACATACTAAAGGAATAGATACTGTAACAGGTTTACCATTTTTCAATTCATAAAAGTCTACATGTAAAAAGATACCTTTTAAGTGATCTTTCTCATAATCTTTTACTAAAGCTTGATAAGTTTTATCACCTTCAATATTTATATCAATAACAGTAGCACGTGATATTTTAGATGAGATTTTTTCAAAATCATCTTTCTTTATTAAGAAGTTAACATTTTCTCCTTGACCATACATATTAGCAGGAATGAAACCTTCTTTTCTATATTTTTTAGAAGCCTCTTTTTTTAACAAATCTCTTTTCTTTGCTTCAAGTACAAAATTTGACATACTACGAAACTCTCCTTAGTCATTTTCCAATTAATAAAAAAAAACTGGGTCGGCAGGATTCGAACCTGCGG
>JAXJQT010000139.1:0-2928 GCA_036311025.1 Spirochaetota bacterium | reverse complement strand
CTTTTTCTTCATATGTAACTTTTGCATTTGCTGCCATTACGGAGAACAGCATCATTGCAGCTACAAATAATCCAATAAGCTTTTTCATGACTTCTTTTCTCCTTTAATTACATTTTTGAGTTCCAGTCCCAACGAACGTCATATTCCTTGTCCCAGAGTGCCTTTAAATCTTCTACAGTGTAAAGAACTGCTTTACGAAGAATTTTAGCTTCAGCTGAATTTGCAGCAACTGCATCTTCATAAGCTTTTTTAGCGTCTTCCCATGCTTTTTGGTTTTTGTGAAGCTTTCTGAATGTTTCATACTCTGCTAAAAGTTTATACTTTCCATCTGCATCAGCTTCTTCGAATTCTTTAGAATAGTCAGCCCAAGATGTGGCACCTTCAGAACGCATAGCTGTAGAAAGAGTAGAATTGTCTGTAGGGTTATAAACCTGACATGCTACTACTGACAGCAACAATGCACCGACTAATGCCAGAGCGGTAATTGCTCTTTTCATATTTGTTCCTCCTTTTTATCTTTGAGTTAATTAAAATCAAAAAAATTACGGGTATAGGCTCGTTCTCTTTTTCAGGACTTCCTTTTTCCCGTAATCTTTAGCCAAAGTTAGGTTTTGCTTATTCGCAAGCCAAAACTAAGTTGAATCCGCCAAATCCATCGTCTGCTAAATATTTAGCGTCCAATGCATCTGCATTTGGCTGCATCCAGTCAACCTGGTTTGTAACAAATTTAAATTTAGTTCCACATGGAACTGTTGCTAAATCTGTTTCAAAAGTCCAGATTCCATCTCCATCATCATCAGTAGCTTGCCAATCAGCAGCAACAGGATCCCATCCGTTGAATTCTCCAGAAACAGTTACTTCTTCGATTTCTTCGAAAGATGCATAATCTTTTACGTTAAAAGTAAAGATAACTTTGTCTCCTTCAATTTTGAATCCGCTCAAAGTGTCACTAACTGCAGCACTTTCTTTAGCTGGAGTAGCTTCAGCTGTGCTTCCTTCTCCGCCACATGCAACAAATGTAAACATTGCTGCAACCAAAGTAAGAATTGAAATAATTCTTTTCATTTAAGTTGTCCCCCTAAGAACATATTTAATTTTTTATATAACCTAACAGGTCATTTTGTTGCATTGTACAAATAGAAAAAAAGTCTGTCAACTCCAAACAATTAATATTTTTTTTAAATATTTTTTTTCCTTTTCTATATGCTAAATTTTCTTTAATATTCTTTATCAACATAATCAACAAATCAAAGATTATAAGTTTAACTGATTGATTCTAAAGAAACTGTTGTTCTCAAATATTTAATCGAAAGACATTTTTTAAATTTTAGTAATAACGAGGCCAATAACGACCTTTTTTTTCTTTCATTTTAAATTTTTCCACACCGAGAATATAACGCAACTGTTTACGCTCCATCATTTCTTCTTTTTTCCCAGCTTTATAAATTTTCCCTTTTTCCATCAACATAACATGACTGATTTCCGGAATAATTTCTTCAATATGATGAGTAACAAATATTATTTGCATTCCGTCCGCAATCATTTTACCTAGAAAGTTCAAGAAATCATCACGAGATGCAATATCAAGCCCACTGCACGGTTCATCTAAAATTATCAACTGCGGTTTAAAAACCAACGCTCTGCCGATTAATGCTCTTTTTTGTTCACCTTGCGATAAACTTTCAAAAGGACGCATCGCCATTGGTGTAAGCCGCAAAAACTCCATTATTTCTTTTACTCTCTCTACTTGCCAATCTTCAACATCTTGATGAATTCCTATACTCGAAAAGAATCCGGATAAAATCACATCTTGCACACAAATATTTCCGTTATAATCATGTTGCAAGCGATCGCTGACAACTCCGATTTTTTTTCGCAAATCCCAAATATTTGTTTCCCCGAACTTTCTTCCATAAATTGAAATGGTTCCCTCTGACGGATAGACTAATGTAGAAAGAATCTTCAGCATAAAAGATTTTCCACTTCCGTTTCTGCCGATTATCGCCCAATTTTCACCTTTGTTAATAGAAAATGAGACATCTTTTATGATGTATTGTCCGTCTCTGATAATAGATATGTTTTCTGCCTTCAATATTTCTTGCGTTTGTTCGTTATTAATGTTTTCCATATTTTGCCTTTATTCAGATGAAAGATAAAAAAGCGGCATCAATTAATAAAGTGTACAAATTATTAGACACTTCATTAATGAGATGCCGCCGTTACTAAATTTTATCAGTGACAAATTTATAATTTGCCCATGTAAATCTTATAGTTTGTCGTTAGAACCTAATACATTAACAATTTTGTGCATGTATTGTTTTTTCATATTGTCACGAGCAGGTCCTAAATATTTTCTAGGGTCAAATTCTGCCGGTTTTTCAGCAAAAACTTTTCTGATAGCAGCAGTCATTGCAAGACGGCTGTCAGAGTCAATGTTAATTTTACATACAGCAGATTCTGAAGCTTTTCTTAATTGTTCTTCAGGAATACCGATAGCAGCTTCAAGTTTTCCTCCGAATTGGTTAATAGTATTAACTTCATCCATAGGAACAGAAGAAGATCCGTGAAGAACGATAGGGAATCCTGGAAGTTCTTTTTCAATTTCTTTTAAAACATCAAATGCTAGTGGAGGTGGAACATAAACACCGTTTACCAATTCACACTGTTCAGGTTTGAATTTGTGAGCTCCGTGAGAAGTTCCGATAGAAATAGCAAGAGAATCTACACCAGTTTTAGAAACAAAGTCTTTTACTTCTTCCGGTTTTGTGTAGTGGCTTTCTTCAGCACAAACTTCATCTTCTACACCAGCAAGAACTCCTAATTCTCCTTCAACAGTAACATCAAATTGATGAGCATATTCTACAACTTTTTTTGTAAGAGCAACGTTTTCTTCGTAAGGAAGATGAGAACCGTCAATCATTACAGAAG
>JAXJQT010000138.1:0-5886 GCA_036311025.1 Spirochaetota bacterium | reverse complement strand
TCCTATTTCACAATCAATTAAAAATAAGTACGGAAAAATAATTGATGAAAAAAGAATTTCAAAATCCCAAGAGCTTGCCGGTCACGGAGTACATGCAGTTGTAGACGGAAAAGATGTCTATGCCGGAAATAAACGTCTTATGGAACAAATCGGTGTAATTTGTGACGATGTGTCGCATGTAGGAACGGAAGTACATCTTGCAATTGACGGGAAATATGCGGGTTATATTTTAATATCAGATGAAGTCAGAGAAGAGGCTGCTTTTGCCGTGAACACTCTGAAGAGAATGGGAATAAAGAAAACCGTAATGCTTACCGGCGACAGACGTGAAGCCGGCGAGGCTGTAGCCGAATTGTTAAAAATAGACGAAGCTTTTACTCAATTACTTCCGGAACATAAAGTAGAATGTATAGAGCGACTGGAAGCTGAAGGTGACGGTCCGTTGATGTTTGTCGGCGACGGAATAAATGATGCTCCTGTTTTGGCACGTGCGGATGTTGCGGTGGCTATGGGAGGACTCGGAAGCGATGCAGCAATAGAAGCCGCCGACATAGTGTTGATGGAAGATAAACTTTCACGACTTGCAACAGCCGTAAAAATTGCCCGTAAAACAATGACAATTGTACGTGAAAATATAGTTTTAGCTTTGGGAATAAAAATGTTAATCTTAATTCTCGGAGCATTCGGTTTTGCCGGAATGTGGCTTGCTGTTTTTGCCGATGTGGGCGTTTCGGTGATTGCAATTTTGAATGCAATGCGAACATTGAAATAAAAAAGAAGAGGAGATAAATTATGAAAAACATAGGAATCTTATTGGATCGCCAAATTAATATTACAAATATTGATTCTATAAAAAATGGGAATCCCGGTATTGGCGGAAGTGAATATTTATTGTTACAGTTATTTTATTATTTGTCTCAAGATAATGAATATAGTTGTAAGTTGTATACAATCGGAGAAACTATCAATGATGCCAGTGTGATTTCAATAATATCAGACATGGATGCCATAGAAAAAGCAACAGCAAATAAGACTGATATATTTGTTTTTATCCCCAAAGACAGAAAAAATGATTTTTATGAAAAGTTACAAAATTTCAACTTAATTTCAATCGCATGGGTTCACAACTATATTTCATATAACGTAATTAAGCTACTGCAAACATCTCAAATTGTAAAACGAGTCATTTTTGTAGGAAAGCAACATTACGACTGCTATATAGATGATGAATTAATCAATAAATCAGATTATATTTACAATATGCTAAACAATGAAAATCACGAATATATTTCACCTGAAAATAAAGAACAAATTGTCACTTATGTCGGTGCGTTGATTCCTACAAAAGGTTTTCACAAATTAGCCAAAGTTTGGAAAAACATTCTCAAAAAAGTTCCGACTGCAAAATTGCAAGTTATCGGTGACGGAAAACTTTATAATAAAAATGCTGTCTTAGGACCTCATGGAATAGCAGAAGCTAAATATGAAAAAAAGATTGTCAAATATTTAAGCGATAAAAACGGAATGCTCCTTGATTCTGTTAAGTTTTTCGGCAGTTTGGGAAATGAAAAGAAAGAGTTGATACAAAAAACAAAAGTCGGTATCGCAAATCCTACCGGTAAAAGTGAAACTTTTTGTTTATCCGCAGTAGAATATAAAACATTCGGAGTCCCTGTCGTGACTTACAAAGGCTTTGGACTTCTTGACACTGTAAGAAACAACATTGACGGAATACTGATAAAAAGTGGCAAGGAATTAGAAAATGCAATAGTAACTTTACTTACCGACAATCAGAAAAATTCCGAATACGGAAAGAATGGACTTACTGACGGTTTCAAAAAATTCTTACCGGAAACCATAATCGAGCAATGGAAAAATGTATTCTCACAAGTTTGTGCAGATATTCCACCACAAGTAAAGAAACCTAAAGATTATTTTTTTGATGACTTTAAATGGCTTAAGATTATAAATTACTATTTAAAGCACCCTCTACATACAAAGTTACCTTCAATAGCTTATAGCATAAGCCGATGTAAAGAATTTATTAAAAATATTCTAAAAAGAAATTAACTTCACCCACATATAAAATATCCCCAAAATAATCTTAAATTTTTGGGGATATTAAAATGAATTATTTATTTTATATAGACAAACCTAAAGTTTTTTCAGATATGAACATTACATTCGTACAATTACATTGTTAAGACCAAAAAGAACTTTTCTAACCAATAAAAATAATAAAAAAAGAGTTGCAGCCTCGTAAAATGAAGTGCAACTCTTTTTTTATTTACTACTTGTTAAATCGAGCCAAGAACGCTTTTGTTCGTTCTGTTCGCGGATTATTTATAACTTCAAGGGGATTTCCCTGCTCGATGATTACTCCGCTGTCCATAAAAATAACTTCGCTGGAGATATCCCTCGCAAATGCCATTTCATGAGTTACTACGACCATTGTCATTTTTTCATCTGCAAGTTCTTTGATTACCGCCAGAATCTCGCCGGTCAATTCCGGGTCTAACGCACTTGTAGGTTCGTCAAAAAGCAAAACTTCAGGTTTTAATGCCAATGCTCTTGCGATAGATACTCGCTGTTGCTGTCCGCCGGAAAGTTCGCAAGGGTAGTTGTCGGCTTTATTTGCAAGCCCCATTCTTTGCAGTAATTCCATAGCAGTTTCATGTGCTTCATCCGCAGATTTTTTCAAAACAGTCATTTGTGCCGCAGTAACATTTTTTAATACAGAATAATGTGGAAAAAGGTTGAAGTTTTGAAAAACTAATCCACTTTTTAAAACAATGTCATGTCGTTGATTCTTCGGAACATAAACTCCGTCAGTTACAAGCGGCTGACCGCAAATACTGATAGAACCGTCACTTACAGTCTCAAGTTGAGAAATACATCTTAAGATTGTAGATTTTCCGGAACCGCTGGGCCCGATAATACCGAGAACTTCTCCTTTATATACAGAAAACGAAATACCTTTGATAATTTCATTATTACCGAAAGATTTTCGCAAGTTCTTTACGCTGATAATTTCTTGATTAGTATTTTCCATGACTTTTATCCTGTAAATTAATGATAATACGACATTTTCTTTTCAAGCTTTGCAAATGCCACAGATACGCCCCAGTTCATTATAAAATAAAATACTCCGGCAATAAAAAGCGGTGTAAATGAAAATAACGCACTTTGACGCTCTTTTGCAACCATCAACAATTCTGCGACACCGATTACGGAAACTAATGCAGTATCTTTTACCAATGTAATAACTTCATTTCCCATCGCCGGAACAATTCGTTTTATTACTTGCGGCAAAACGATTTTAAAAAACGTCTGCACCGGAGTAAAACCGAGAACTTTCGCAGCTTCATATTGTCCTTTCGGGATTGACTCTATTCCGCCGCGGTAAATCTCTGCAAAATAAGCCGAATAATTGATTGAAAGAGCGATTATTGCAGCCGTAAAACGATTCCATGCAAAAGCGACTTCGTATCCCATGTTATTCAACCAACGAACAAAGATTCCCGGTCCGAAATACACGACCAGTAACTGTAACATTAACGGCGTACCGCGAATAATAAGAAGAAATACGTTTGTACTTCCGGAAAGCAATTTGTTTTTGGACATTCGCCCCATTGCAATCGGAAGAGCAAGCGGAATTGCAAAAAGAAGTGTCAGAAAAAAAACTTCAAGCGATACTACAGAACCGTCAAGCATCGCTTTGAGCATTTTTATATATTTTTCAAAATTCATGGCAATTATTGTCCGATAACAGAAATATCACGACCGAACCATTTTTCTGAAATTGCAGTAACGGTTCCGTCATTTTGCATTTCTATCAAAATCTTTTGAACTTCATCTCTTAATTGGATGTCATTTTTTCTGAATGCAATACCATAAGCTTCCTGTGCTAAAGGGTCTGTGATTACTTTAAACGCTTTTTTAGACTGTGCAATTGAATAATTTGCAACAACGCTGTCCATTACGACTCCGTCAATTCCGCCGATATCTAAATCGTTTAATGCCGTAACATTATCTTTAAACATAACTTTACTTGCCAAAGAAGCAGCAAATTCTTCATCGCCTTCAACGGCTGTTTGTGCACTTGAACCGCTTTGGATTCCTACAGTTTTGCCTTTCATATCTGCCAATGTATTGATTCCGCTGTCTTCACGTACTACCAAAACTTGGTCATTACTCAAATATGGTTTTGTGAAAGCAAGAGCAGCTTCTCTGTCAGGAGTCATTGTCAAACCGTTCCAGATACAATCGATTTTTCCGGTAGACAATTCCATTTCTTTAGCACTCCAGTCGATAGGCTGTGCTTTAAACTCTACTCCCAAGCGTTTTACAACTTCTTTTGCCAAATCAATATCATAACCTACAATTTCATTATCTTCATTTCTAAAACCAAGCGGCGGAAATGAATCGTCAAGTCCCAAAACAAAAACACCGCGTTCTTTTAATGCAGAAAGAGAATTGTCGACTTTTTCAGTTGTTTTTTTACAACCGACAACAGCTGCAAATGAAAATACCGTAACCAAAACTAAAATAACATTCAGAATCTTTTTCATAATTTTAAACCTCTGTTTAATTGTATTTATTCTTCCGATTTTTCGGAAAAAACTTTGTCGGCAGTATACTTGAAATAATCAGAGTGTCAACAAGTTGAAGTTCTAATTTTGTTCAAATAAAAAAAGACTCACTCTCGATACGAGAAAAATGAGTCTGTTAAAATAAAAAATTAACGTATTTTAAATATGTATGTCTTTTTGTAACCAGCTAAGCACTTCTTCTACGGTAGCAAAATGACCTTCGATTACGCCGGTATGTGAGAACTTTGTATTTGTTTTAGTTTGTGCCTTTAGCATTACAGAACTTCCTTCTGCAAACCCGAAAGCTTTACATCCGGCTTCAACAAAAGCTTTAGTCATTTCTATTAATTGTCCGA
The DNA here is from genome assembly GCA_036311025.1 of Spirochaetota bacterium. Lineage (GTDB taxonomy): Bacteria > Spirochaetota > GWE2-31-10 > GWE2-31-10 > GWE2-31-10 > RGIG8597. The sequence goes on along the minus strand of JAXJQT010000138.1, from coordinate 938 downwards.
CTTCATCCGGACTTACAGGTTCCATTTTTGTACAATCGGCAATATACGCCCAACCGGAAGTTTTCCATGCAGCGGCAGCCTCTAAAACAGTTGCAGTAAGCCATTTTAAATCATTAATATTAGTTTTTCCGTTTCCGGCTGATAATATAATCTTTCTGCCGGCGATTGCTTCTACTGTTTGTGTTCCGTGTGTTTCTTTCATATCAAAAACCTCGTTATTTAAAATTACAAATAAAGTCATCAATACAAAAAAACTTTGCGTTAATGTCTTTACTTGTTTTAGATTTTATTGTCAGAGATTTATTTTGTCAATTTTCATTTTAATTTTATGTTTTTAATAAAAAAATGTAGCGTTTTTTCTTAGAATTTATAACCGAATCTCTTCAATAAATCTCGACGTGCTACTTTGTCCGCCTCATTTTCTACACCTTTAGGAGAAACTCCGTCGATTACTCCGATTACGCCGGCTCCGCCGTTTGCTTCGGTTGTCAATATTGTAACGGGATTCGCCGTCGCACAAAAAATTCTGGCTACCTCATCGCAAGCTTTTACTTTTGCCATAATCTGAATAGGAAAAGCATTTTTTAACAGAATTATAAAAGTGTGACCGGCAGCAGTTGTCTTCATCATTTCGATTGCTTTTTTTTCCAATTCCTCATCATTACTTTGATAACGAATCAATGCATCACCTGAAGCTTCATTGAACGCAATTGCATATTTTGCCTGCGGAATACTTGCTCCTATGATTTCAGCCAAATCATCTACAGTTTTGATAAAGTGACTTTGTCCGAAAATCATATTAATTTCGCCGCCAAGGTCAAAAAAATGTGTTTTAATTTCCATTTGTAACTCCTTTATTTCTTCTTATGACGCAACATATTTTCCAAAATCTTACGTTGCGGATTATTCGCTGCTGAATAATGAACAATATTTATATC
>JAXJQT010000137.1:0-2001 GCA_036311025.1 Spirochaetota bacterium | reverse complement strand
CGAAAATCGACGGAGGTACAAAATATGTTATTGGCAGAATATGATTATGACACAGACATTGCCGTTCAACGAAAAGAAGCTTTTGATGATGGCGTTATGCAAGGATTGTCACGTGGAATATCACAAGGTCGCAATGAAGGCATCGCAATCGGCGAAAAAGTCGGCGAAGAACGCGGTATTTCTATCGGACTGTCACAAGGTATGCAACAAGCCAAGCTTGAAACTGCAAAAAGTATGATACTAAGAAACATTTCTATTGATATAGTTGCAGAATGTACCGGATTGTCACTCGAGGAAATAGAAAAGTTGTAACGGTGAGTTCCGTAAGGAACGAACGAAGTATTTACGTATGTAAATACCGAGCGAATGTAACGGTGAGTGCATTTATGCACGTAATAACGCATTCGTGTGATATTTTCCACAGGAAAATATTTCGTTCGTACGTAAAACGTACTCACCACAACTCATTGCTATCGATTTGTTTTCGACTTTCTATCGAAAGTCTGCAAGCCAAATCGTAGAACGAAGTATTTACGTTAGTAAATACCGAACAGATGTAACAGTGAGTTCGTAGAACGAATGTAGTTTTTTGAAAGGAAGATTATAATGAAAGAAATATTTGGTTACAAGATTATAAATATTTTGGGAAAAGGCAAAACCGGAACGGCGTATCTTGCAGAAAAAACAGATTCAGTTTCTAATGAAAGATATGTTCTGAAAGTTATGAATAAAGATGTTCCTGACTGCGACAAGCAAGCCGAAATCTTTGCCGGTGAAAAATACGCATATCAACGTATGAGTAAAATCGGGAACGGAGTACCTAAATTATATGAATTTAACAGTGAAGATAATTATTTGATTAAAGAATATATCGATGGAGTTTGTGCATCAGAATTAGCAGCAATAGGCTATGGTAAAAAAGGTGGTTTGGAAGATTGGCATTTTGAAAAAATCTTTGATATGCACAAACGTTTTATGAATGTCGGGATTCACGTGGATTATTTTCCTAGTAACTTCATTTTTACAAAAGAACGTGAACTTTATTGTATTGATTATGAATGCTACGATTATAATGCTGAGTGGGATTTTATAAATTGGGGTATTTATTATTGGTTGAATCAAAAGGGAATGGAAGAACTTTTAAAAAATGGAGCTACCGACAAATTGAATAAACCGGGAACTTTTAAGCCTTTTGATGAACCATTTGAAGATTTAAAACATGAACTTATGAAAAAATTTTCAGTCTAAGATAAAAAAACGTCGGAACTAAAAAAATCCGACGTTTTTATTTTATACGATTTTTGCCCAATATTATTTAGTCTTTATTACCGCCGAAAAAACGCAATAAATACAAAAATAAATTGATAAAATCTAAGTATAATGTAAGAGCTCCGAATATTGCGACATTGTCAGTAATGGCACTGTCATAACTAGAGTTTAATGATAAATATTGTTCTTTTAATTTGAAAGTATCGTAAATAGTCAATAATGAAAATAATACAACACCAGCGATAGAGATAATCCATTGCAATCCGCTGCTTTTCATGAAAATATTCAATATACTTACGATTATCACTCCGAATAATCCCATCATCAACGGACGAGTCCAGCGAGTTAAATCTCCTTTTGCAAACATTCCGTACAATGAGAATGCTCCGAACATTACAGCCGCAATAAAGAATGTAGAAGCAATTGATGATTTTGCATACATAAGAAAGATTGAAGAAAGTGTCACTCCGTTTAATGCAGAATATCCGAGATAAACAACGGTTGCAGTAGTTTTTGACATTTTCCAAACACGCACAGCAAAGAATACTACTAAAATTAATTCAATTATTGATACTACCCAAAACATACTGCTTTTCAATAATGAATCAACAGCTCCGGTTTTTACCATAAGAAGTGCGACAACAGCAGTTATCAAAACTCCTATTGTCATCCAAGAATAAACACCTGTCATAAATTTTTTCAATCCGACATCTACGTCATCATATGGTGAGT
>JAXJQT010000136.1:0-3036 GCA_036311025.1 Spirochaetota bacterium | reverse complement strand
ATTCTATATTTTACAACTCGCAACCGTTAAAAAAATCCAATGCATAAGTTGTTTTATTCCTTTACGATATGTTACCGGAAAATTATCTTTTACAGTTTTAAAGCCAATTATAATAAATCTGAGCCCAATATCAACTGCACAATATTTTTCCAAAGTCTTTAGAATTTCTTTTCCTTTCACATCGTAACGATTAATCTTATAAAAAAAGAACTCCCTATTTTAATACTCTACATTTTTCAAATATCGTTTTAGTAAATAGATTAAAAAAACAGGCTACGTAATATGTAGCCTGTATGCAGATTTAATTAGAAAGGATTTCTGTAACTAAATAATTCCCTTCCTTATCCTTTGTCCCATCAATCTTGATTTTTACTTTATCTTTTTTATTATATCTCTTAATTATCTTGTCTGAACAATTAGCTTTTATAGCCTTATATTTACCCTCTATTAAAAAGTGTATTGTCTTTCTTCTACCTCTCTCAACTTCTTCTATAATCGCCTCATATTCTCCTGCCGCTAAAGCTTTAGTTTCTTTTTTGGTAGCTTCACTTTGATTTGTCATATCTATTTTTTTATCACTTCTTGCAAATCGTCCATAACCAATAGATGTTTTTCCCCCAAAACCAACTCTTTCAAAAGCAGTATCATACATCGCTTCTATTTCATCTTCATCACACTTATCACTAAGATTCAATGGCATGAATGCACAATGAAAAATAAACTCAGTTCCTTCTTTTACTGTAAGAAATTTTATAGGTACAGGTGATTCTGTTTCTACAGGTTGTTTATTAGTTCCATCATAATATTTTGTATAATGAGGATTCATTATATCAACGTGCAATTGAATATCTCTTGCAGGATACGCATCTAAAAAAACAAGTTGTCCACGATACTGTTCTTTTTGCTTTGTATCTGCTGTTCCAAAATATTTTTCCAATTCAGAATCAGGAACTTCTTTTTGTCCGTTTGCAATGTTTATCGCATGTGCAAGTCTCAAAACACCTTTAATTGAAGAAGCTGGAATATATGGAACTCCAATATTTCTGTCCAAAATCATTCCTGTTTCTGTCGGATGACCGGAACCAAGCCCAGTAATAAAAGGAGAAGTAGTTTTAGCTTTGATTGAAAAAGTTTGAACACCTAATTTTTTAAGAGAATCAAGATAGGAAGATTGTTTGGCTTGTTTATTTGCAATCGCGTCAAACAATGTTTTTGAATTAAAAACACTGGATAAATTTTCTATTGAGTTTGTGCTTGGCTTTAATTCATTTTTTTCTTTCTTCCATTTCACAAGTCTTGGTGAACATAAAGAAAAATTAGCATTTGGGTTACTTAATTTTTGCACTTGCTCTGCTGGAATAGGAGAAAAATCTTTTGGCTTTTCAGAATGATGTTCTCTATTATTTTTGTCGTAATTATTTCCCATAATTATTCCTTTTTATCTTCCTTTTCAAAGGCACGAGCGTAACGTTTCAACCATTCTAGTAACTTTAATACTTCTTCTTGCATTTTTATATAATTACTTTGAGAAACACTATTCAATTTCTCTAAGAAGGAAAAATCATCATTTACATTTGCAAAATCCAATTTATATTCTTGAAGTAAATATTTCTTCAAAATATCGAAAACAAAAGCTCTTTCTTCTTTTGAACTTTTTGCTTTTAAGAATGCCAATGATTGACCTAATCCATTTGAAAGAATCATATTAGGCATCCCTACTATAAATTGGGAATACTCTTTTGGAACTCCTCCGTTTTTATATTTATTTAATGATTTTAATGCAAATTCCGCTCGTTGTTGTTGTTTGGTTATAATTGTCATATTAGTTTCCTCCTTTTTCAGAATGGAACCATGATAACTGGAAAACACCACGACCACAGGTTTCATCACCTGCAATCTGAATATGATTTTTGATAACTTCATCTGTCACAAAGTGTTTAATTGTTTCTGCTTTTAGTTTATCTTCTGCTGTATTTTTTGTGTCCCCCCAGTGAATTACCGTATACATCAAAGTATCAGAAGGTAATTCTTCTTGATAACGCAATGAACCATCAGCTGTAGTCCCTGTTTTTGAGTCAATTTTTATTTGTGCCATAATTTGAGTACAATTTGAAACACCATAATTGAATACATCATCAGAAACCAAAAGTAATCTTTCTGTATCTTTAAAATACGCTCTTATTGATTCCGGAAGTTGATACTTTTTAGAAACCTTTACTTCATAATCTTCGAGAAGAACTTCTTTATCTTTTTCAATTTCTCCAAAACTTATTGCATCATCATCTTTTACAAAATGTTCTGAAGAATTAAAAGATTTAAATCCTGCAATTCCCAAATCTTTTTCTAATCGTTTTAGAACTGCCGGACAAGTAATCCAAACAAAAGGTGAAACATTTGAACGCATAGGGAATGCTAAAATTCTTGCATCACCGATTGAAAGAGAACCTGCAAAACCTGTACCTTCACTAGTTCCAAATACAGAATCAGTTAATTTAGAAAAATCATTAATTTGTTTTTTATTTTCAATATTATTCTTAAATCTATCAAAATTTGCTCTAAAAGCACCTTTTACACCACTAGCTTGAATCATAGGCCAATTTGTGTGGCGTTCCCTTTGAATCGGTAAGTCTACAACACCAAGTGCAGAACCACTTCCTGCATGACATGGTGTTACTGCGTACATAACTGCAATAGAAAAATCTTTATTCATAATCAAAACTCCTTATTTTGTTTGTGTAAGTGCTACACAAGAATTATTTATTTTTTCGTTGAATACTGCACCAGCTGGAATCCAGTTTGTTGTTGGTTTATGAAAACCTTTTGCCAAATCCCACCCAGCTGTTACAATTAATTTATTACTTGAAACAAGCATACCTAAGTTTTCTTTTGTTGCTTCAATTGGCATTAAAGAAAGATATTGTTCACCGACATTATTAAATTCTAAATCTAGATTTTTTATTAAACTATACTTAGAAAGCCTTTTTTCTCCGCCTAAAAAAACATTTCCATTTTCTTCAAATTCAATATTATTTTCTT
>JAXJQT010000135.1:0-3070 GCA_036311025.1 Spirochaetota bacterium | reverse complement strand
GGAACAACAATGTCCCGATACCGTTCATCAGCAAAACGATAGATGCCGGAATTCCGAACAGAATAGGAACCAGAACAGATGCACTAAACATAGCAAAAGTATGCTGAATACTCAGCGGAATCCACAGTCCCAGCGACGGTTTCTCTTCTACACCGATTACTTGCCTTTCTTTTTTCCCCATTTTTCACCTCGTAATATCGTTTTATTTCGTACCGAAAATTCTGTCTCCGGCATCACCGACTCCCGGAAGAATGTATGCATTTTCATTAAGTTCACGATCCAAATTTCCTACATATATTTGAATATCAGGATGTGCCGCTGCCAGTTTTTCAAGCCCTTCCGGCACTGCAAGGATACATAAGAATGTTATATCTTTTCCGCCGTGCTTCTTAACAAAATCAATGGCTGCAATCGCAGAACCGCCTGTCGCCAACATCGGATCTGTTACAAATATTTTTCTGCCTTCCAGAGACTGCGGTAATTTGCAGTAGTACTCATGAGGCTCAAAAGTTTTTTCGTCACGGTAAAGTCCGATATGACCTACTTTTGCAACAGGCATCAGATTTAACAGACCTTCGACCATTCCGAGACCGGCTCTGAGAATCGGAATAATAGCTGGCTTTTTACCGGCAATTACCGGACACATAGCCTTTTCCAGCGGAGTTTCAACCTCTACTTCTTTCAGTTCCAAGTTTCTGAGAGCTTCATAACCGACAAACATAGAGATTTCTTCGACTACTTTGCGAAATTCATTTGTTCCCGTGTTTTTATTTCTCAACATAGTAACTTTATGTTTTAGCAGCGGATGATCACAAATTGTGATATTTTCATTTCCCTCGTACATAATTAATTCTCCTTTTTCATAATTTTTTTTACGAATCAAACAATTTCAAAAATTGTAAGTTCATTGTAGCATATATAGTAGCAATACGACATTATATTTACGGCATTGCTTAAACTTTCGCCGATATTTTATTCTCCATACGAACAAAAAAGAGCTTCTTCATAAAACAAAAAATGCACTTGAAGACTTTCTCTGACAGCCTTTAAGTGCATTTTTTATTAATAAATTAAACATTTTTCTTATGTATCAACGGAGTCATTTCTTGCAATATTTTTGACAGCTGAACCTTATCTACACCGTCAAGCATTCGTGATTCCATAAAGTGAATTGCTGTATCACTGAATGTTCCGGCTGTAATACAAACACCTTTATCTACTTTTTCTTCTTTCAACATATTATAAACAGATCTTAAAGTAAAATCCCCGATTGTCGAATTGGTACGGAAGAATATAAAATAAACGACAGTCGCATATTTTCCACTGGAAACTTCAGCTCTGATTTCCATTTCACCGCGAGAGTTTATATCAGATGAGAAAAACTTCACACTTCCTCGTAAATGAGAATATTTTGCAATGTAGTATTTAACGAACATCTTACATATTGAAGTAAAATCATTCACTGAACCTGCCAAAAAACGTTCCAATAAAGTATTTTCAGACAACTGAGAACAATGTTCCACTCTGAATGATGCATCTTTATAACGCGGATTAATATTAACTACTTCCTGAAATGCTGCCAATGCATTGTTTGTTTCTCGGGATGCCGCATAACAGTCACCCAAAAGATAATAAATATCACATGCCTTATTAGGCGGAAAATTGACGATTGTTCCTTTTTTTACACTGTCAAGAACCTCAACCAAAACTTCTATAGCCTTAGCCAAATCCCCTTTTTTCTTATAGATAGTAGCAAGCGTATATTCTACATCTATTTGATATTGCGGAACATTTCTGACCATAGAAAGATATTTTACCGCATCGACAAATTTGTTTATTCTAAACAGCGATATACCCAAATAGTAAATAGCTTCTGTATCGCCGGGATTTGCAACGACAATCTTTCCCATTGCAAGGCTGGCTTCTCGGTATGAACCGATATTAAAACTCAAAACCCCTTTTAAACGTACCAGTTCCAAATTATTCGAATCGATTTTCATTGCTTCATTCAAAAAGTAGATAGCCTTGTCATTGTTTTGGTTTTCAAACTCTATTTTTCCTAAAAAAAAGCTTGATTGAAAATCGGCATTTTTAGCCAACTTTCTTGCAATCAAGAAATATTTTTTAGCTTCTTCATAATTCTTTAAATAAAAATATCCTTCACCGATTTTTCTTGTATAGACAAGCTCATTTACTTCTGCACCGGTAGCACAAGCGTCTACCATTACCATACATTCTCTTACGGCAGGCAAATACATTTTTTGGTTAAAGTATAAATCTATAAGTTTTTTTCTTGTTTCATAATCATAAGGTTGTGCTTTAATAATTTTACGCAGTTCGTCTATTGCCAACAAAGCATTTTCTTTTTCTACTTTACCGGCTTTTTCTTTTAGATTGCTGATATTTTTCTTTTTCCTTGCTTTAGAAACAAGACCGATTATAAGAATAAATAAAATACCGACCATTACTGAACATAATATTACCGGAAACATGAATACGCCTCTTTTTAACACTTTAAAATATTTATCAAAACATTCAATGTGCGAAACAACTCGAACGCTTTTGCTAAAGAATACTTGTTACTCTATTTAGTATTTATTTCAAGAAAAATAATAAAATTTTTATACTTTTCTTTGCATAGTATAAAAAATAACTGAACGACACAAAGCTAAATACAAAAAGCCACTCATGCATTTAGCTTTGCTATATTTTACGGAAGATTATATTATAATCCGGCAATGTTTTCAGCTCTAGCCTCTTGTGCTACAGCTTTTGCCACTACTTCTACTACTCGTTTATCAAAAGCCCCGGGAATTATATAGTCTTCCGTAAGCTCTTCGTCTGCAATAATAGAAGCAATCGCTTTTGCCGCTGCAATCTTCATTCTTTCCGTAATGTCTGCGGCACGAACATCCAATGCTCCGCGGAATATTCCCGGAAATACAAGTACATTGTTGATTTGGTTCGGATAATCGGAACGTCCCGTAGCGACAACTCTAGCTCCCCCTTTATTAGCATCTTCCGGCATAATCTCCGGCGTAGGATTTGCCATTGCAAATACAATTGAATC
>JAXJQT010000134.1:0-1072 GCA_036311025.1 Spirochaetota bacterium | reverse complement strand
CCCCAATTTCCAGAACTACCTTCTTCCACCCCTACATCAGCTGTATTTACAAGCTCAATTGTCCGATTCATAAAATTAGAAGATGTTAATCTAAATTTCATATAAATCGCCATTGCTTCTTGATTATACGCCGGATTATTCATTTTTAAGTAATCTTTCTTTCCGTCAAACCAAATACTTCCGTCGGTTTGCAACATATTTTTCGTTGTCAAACTTTGAATATCTGAAAAATCAGCAATCATTTGACTTTCTGCAAAAATTTGAAAAGTCATAAATATAGATAAAAATATCACAAACCTTTTAATAACTTCTACCATTACTATTCCTTTTTAATGAGTTGTACTTTCACAATATATTTTTTCAGAATCTATCATATCTTTAGGATAAATACCGACTGGCATGATTTTCGAAAGTAAATTCTTTGCCAAAACTGTATGACCAAATCGACTGAAATGAATATTATCAGTTCTCCAATAAACAGCAGCTCCGGTATCAGAAGCTTCATTTACCGGCAAACTATCAAATAAATGAACATTATTTAAAAACATTGCACCAAACTTTTCTGCAATCTCTTGCATTGCAAGTGCGTATTCTAACAATAAAGTTCTTCGAGTTTCATAATTTGGATCATCATTAGAAGCTTTAGTACCCCAAACAGGAGATGACAATAAAATAATTTGCATTTTAGGATTCTTTTTTCTTAATGCAGTCAAAACAGTATCTAAATTCTTTTTATATTGTTCTAATGAAACCGTTCCTTTACTTTTTCCCTTATCATCCTTTTCGTTATTCCCTGATCCGCCACCATTTACACTGTCATTTGCACCTATTATCCAAATTAAACAATCCGGAGCTATTCGTTCTTTCCCTTTCGGAACACATAAACGTTGATTAAAAGCTCCATCGCCTACATCTGTATCAATATAAAAATCACTTGTCGCTCCACTTCTGCCGTTTAAATAAACAGGCGAATACTTAGTTCCGCAACCTAACAGAAAAAAACCACAAGTTGTTTGACCTTTTGTATTTGTAAAAGAATTTAAAGTTACTTTATTTTCACCTTCTTTTAAAT
>JAXJQT010000133.1:0-3823 GCA_036311025.1 Spirochaetota bacterium | reverse complement strand
GAAGAATACTTGTCTCGTAATTTCATATTAATCATACTCAGTAAAATATTCGGGTCTTTAGGTAGTGTCATGTTGGCCTCTGTCTTTTTTTTGTTCAAAAACATCACATTTTATGTATTAAATGTCAATTTTTATGTTCTTTATTGGCAAATAAAAATTAATAAAGTATAAAATAAAATCCGGAGGAAATAAATGGAAGTGTCGGAAAAAATAGAAGCGTTATGTAAAATAATGCCGCAGTTCAAGATTTTCACAACCAAGGTTTTGACTGTACAGCAGATAAGCGAAATTGACAAGATTTATGATTTTTACATAGGTAAATGTTTTTCTCCCGATTCGGCGGAGTCTGACAAAAAAGAAAAACGTCGTTTTTTCAAAAAACAGCGTGACGGCTTACCGAAAGATGTTTTGGACGAATACTCGAAACAGGCGACAAAAAGAATTCTGAGCCTGCAAGAATACAAAAATGCAGAGCTTATTTTTGTACCGATTTCCTTCGGCAGTGAATGGTCCACCGCAGAGTTAATCGAGCAGGCGTTTAAAGATTCCAAACGTGTGGTTGTGCCGGCGGTTCGCGGGAAAAATATGTTGTTGCAAGAGATAACACCGCAGACGACTTATCACGAAGCAGCATTTGGGATTTTAGAACCTGACACAGAAGTGTTTATTGAACAGCTTCCGGATTTTACACTGTTACCGGGATTGGCTTTCAGTTCGTTGGGATTTCGGATTGGATACGGCGGCGGATATTATGACAGGTTCCTTTGTGAATACAACGGCTTTTCTGTCGCGGTTTGTATGCCCGGTTTTATGACTTCTGTCGTTCCTCAAAAATGGGATTGTCCGGCAAATACAATGATTTTTTTGTAATAGATGAATTATTATTATTTGAATTTAAAGAAAGGAGATGTGTGAAAATATGAGAAAAATTACAGTTTGTATGGGAAGTTCATGTTTTGGACACGGGAATTCGGTTATTGCACGGATGGTGCAAGATTTTATTACGAATAATAACTTAGAAGATAAAGTGGAAGTAAGCGGATGTCTTTGTGAAGGTGAATGTTGTGAAGGTCCTAATATTCGTATTGACGGGAAATTGTATTCTCATGTAACGCCCGGAAGTTTGAATGATTTGTTAAAACATGAACTTGGAATGTAATATGAATTTTCTTTATCCGATTTATACAGAACAAACAGAATGTCAAGATTGTTATAAATGTGTTCGTCAATGTCCGAATAAGGCAATTCGTGTGGAAAACGGACACGCAATGGTAATGCCGGAATTGTGTATTTTGTGCGGAAATTGTGTGACAAATTGTCCGGCAAAAGCAAAGCACGTACGTAATGATTTAGCCAAGACTCGCCAGCTTTTCACATTACGCAAAAATGTCATAGTGTCGTTGGCTCCGTCATTTGTGTCGGAATTTTCTGAATTCACGCCGGAGCAATTGATAGCTGCATTGAAAAAGATTGGCTTCAATGCTGTATCGGAAACAGCAATAGGTGCGGATTTTGTATCAATGCAAGTAGCGGATGTATTGGAAAATGCCGTAAAAGAGTCCGGTGGTAAAAAACTGTTTTTGTCGTCGGCGTGTCCGTCCGTGGTGGAATATATAAAATTTAAAATGCCTGAATTTTCTCCTTATATTACAGATATTGCTTCGCCGTTGCTTGCACATGCAAGGTACCTGAAAAAAACTTACGGCTATGATAACGGAGTAGTTTTTATCGGTCCGTGTATCGCCAAAAAAAGAGAAGCTGACGTTTGGGATGAGATAGATGCATCGATTACGTTTTGTAATTTACGAAAATGGTTTGAAGCTGAAAATATTAAACCGCAGACAATTACGGTAACAGATGAAGATTGTTTTATTCCGCAACGTGCGTCAAAAGGCGTTTTGTATCCGTCAGACGGCGGGATGATTGAAGCTGTAAAGAAATATAATAAGACAGATGACGTGCAAATGATTGCGGTTTCCGGAATAGACCAAATTGCTGATGTATTGAAAGGAATTGAGCCGGAAAAATTAAAGAAACCGTTGTTTATTGAATTTTTGGCATGTAACGGCGGTTGTATCAACGGACCGGCATCCAGAAAGCAAACAGCTATGGCATTGAAACATGTTGCGGTGATGGACTATGCTGAGAATGTGCAAAATACAATTTCACAAAATGTACGAGACAATCGCCCTCAATTATCCGGTGTTTTACCTGTAGAAGTCCGTGAAAGTGATATTCATACTGAAACTGAAATAAGAGCAGCATTGCACAGTGTGGGAAAATATTCTCATGAAGATGAATTAAATTGTGCGTGTTGCGGCTATGATACGTGCAGACATTTTGCAGCCGCAATGCTTGATAAGCACGCCGAAAAAACAATGTGTCTTTCTTATATGCGTAAGCTTGCTCAAAAAAAAGCTAACGGATTGATTCAGGCAATTCCCAGCGGAGCGGTGATTGCGGATAAAAATCTTTCCATCGTAGAATGTAACAAAAATTTTGCAAAATTGATGGGACGTGAAATAGAAGAAATGTACAACGATTTGCCGGGACTTGAAGGTGCGGATTTGTCCAAGATTACTCGCTTGTTTACTTTTTTTGCTGATGTTCTTGATAAAAACGGCCCGGATGTAATCGAGAGAGACGTAAAAGAAAATAATAAGATTTTTCACATTACCGTGTTTTCCATTGAAAAGGAAGGTATCGCCGGCGGAGTAATAGAAGACGTTACGGCTCCGCAGGTAAGGCGAAATCGTATTATGAGTCAGGCAAAAAAAGTAATAGACAAGAATTTATCGGTAGTACAAAAGATTGCGTATTTGCTCGGAGAAAATGCAGCAGAAACGGAATCGATTTTGAATTCTATAATAGAGTCATTTTCCGGCGGTGAAAACAGTTCTGAAAAAGGACGGTGAGGGAAATTGCTATGGAAAATACTTTTATAGAAGTTGGGCATTATCAATATTGTAAATACAACCAGCATACCGAAGGCGATGTTTTTTTGTCACAAAAAAATATTGCTGACGGCAGAGTGATTACTACACTTTCCGACGGGCTTGGTTCCGGAATCAAAGCCGGCGTATTGGCGACATTGACGGCGACTATGGCGACTAAGTTTATTGCTGAGAACATTCCCATAAAACGAGCTGCCGAAATCATAATGAATACTTTGCCGGTATGTAAAGAACGCGGAATCAGTTATGCGACTTTTACGCTTGTAGATATTGAGCCGTCGGCAGCCGTGTGCATTATGGAATATGACAATCCGCCGTATGTTCTTGTTCGACAAAATCAGATAATTGTACCGGAACGTGAAAAAACAGAACTTGTGCGTAAAAATAAAAAGACGGCTCCGTTAAAGGAAGCAATCTTGCAATTTTCTCGTTATGATGCAAGACCGGGTGACAGACTTGTTTTTTTCTCTGACGGAGTGACTCAATCCGGAATGGGAAGCAAAGGATTGCCTTTCGGATGGGGACAAAAAAATGTGCAAGACTTTATTTTGCAATGTATAAATGATACTCCGGCAATAAGTGCAAGAGAGTTGGCTCGTAAGGTTGTACAAAAAGCATCGGCTTATGATGATTTTGCTCCGAAAGATGACATTACTTGCGGAGTGGTTTATTTTCGCAATCCGAGAGATTTGCTTGTGGTTACCGGACCGCCGGTGTTGAAAGAGAATGACGTGAATCTTGCCAGATTGTTTGATCATTTTAATGGGCGAAGAATGATTTGCGGCGGGACAACGGCAAATATTATAAGTCGAGAATTGGGACGAAAAATCAAAGTAGATTTGAAGAATTTAGACCCGGAAGTACCGCCG
>JAXJQT010000132.1:0-1393 GCA_036311025.1 Spirochaetota bacterium | reverse complement strand
TCATTATTATATTTATATGCAGCTTCTAAAATTCCGGATTTGGCAAGACCTAAAAAGATAGCAGCGATAACTTCATTTTTTCGCAATAATTTGGAATTGTTGTCGGACAATCCGTTGCGAGAGGAGTTGTTTTATCGAAGCATAAAAGAAACTCATAAGATTACTAAGAAAAATACCGGTTTTATATATGGCGGGCAGTCGGTGGAAAATTGGTTGTTTATGAAGAATAAATCTAATCAACCGGAAAGTACTATCGGCAAGATAATTCGATTGTTACCGGATGAAGAGGACAATGAGAAAGTAGAGTTTGAACTGTCGCAATCTTTTGCTCCGTCGGCAAAAAATGTCGGAACATTGGAAAACGGGCAATCTGTTGTAAACAAAATAACATTACCTGAAAATTATGTATCAATGACCGGACAGCGTGAAGTTCGTTATAAAATTACAAAAAACGGTGATGCTGACTTGTTTTATTTGATAAACGGGCGTTTTTATTCCAACCAAATAGATGTAGGCTCGAATATTCTTCGTCTTTCCGTGATGGATCGTGATGACATGCCGTTGTATTCGGGAAGTCGTTTGATGAAAAATACGAAATATTTGGCAAAGGTATATTTACCGGATGAACTAAAAAATAAACATTGCGTGCTTTTATTGAAAGACAGAATGATTAGTGCAGTGCAACAAATTACTCTGTCAGACGGGCGAATTTGCGAAACAGGTCAACCTATATTCTTTTCGGGAAATGATTTGTCATTTTCGTTTCTTGCAGATATACCTTTTTATTTTGACGATATTTCTTTTGTCATTCTTCCGTTGGTATCCGGAGATGCGTGGGCTTATTACGCAGAATATTTGGAATAAATGTAACTGTAAAAAATAGGAAAGATTGTGGACATTAGATGTTACAAAAAAAAGAGCGGTGAATTTTCCAATCGAAAGTTTTTTCCGCTCCTTTTTTTATGCCTACGTGGGTTTGGGATATTCTGCCGTCACAACCGGCACAGGTCTAAAGCTTTCTTATAATTTTTCTATTTCTTCCGGTGACAGTCCGGTAACAGAGGCAATTTGGTCTTGCGACAAACCTATAGATAATAAGTTTTTCGCAGTTTCAACAGCTTTTTGATGTGTACTCAAAGAAATACCGTATTTTATGCCTTCTTCACGTGCTTCACTTTTTGCCTCTGCAATTCTTGTTGTGTATGTCATATATTTACGCCTCGTTTCTCTGTCTTCTTTCAATTCTGTTATTGAACTGTTTATTTTCTCTGTTAATGTAGAGTCTGCTGTTCCTCGCCGGATGTAATCATAAAATAACTTCAATTCCGGGTCAAGCAAAGTCAAGTCATCCGCCGCTGTGTTTAAAAATATTTTATAAGTCCCGTCATTCAAT
>JAXJQT010000131.1:0-3843 GCA_036311025.1 Spirochaetota bacterium | reverse complement strand
TAATAATTACATTCCCGTAACCGCAAATCAGTCTTTTATTTCACAAATGCCTGCAGGAAAAATCGTAATTGCCGGTTCTTCTTCCGTATCTCCGTTAATGGAAAAATTAAAAGAAGCATATCAACAAATCAATGTAAATGTACAAATTGACATTCAAACAAACGACAGTTCTACAGGAATAGCGTCGGCAGCACAAGGAATCTGTGATATCGCAATGGCCTCCAGAAATCTGAAAGATTCGGAAACAGCCAAAGGATTGTCCTCATTAACCATTGCTTTAGACGGAATTACCGTAATTATAAACAATGCCAATCCAATAACCAATCTCAATATCGAAGACGTGCGAAAAATCTATACAGGTGAAATTTTACACTGGAAGGATTTAGAAAATGAAACAAAATAACATCTTTGCTGCAAATAAAAGTAATATGATTGGTTATCTGCCGCAATCAATTACGAAAAACAAAAAAGACTTTATCTTCCGACGTAATTTTTTTAACGACATACAGATAAAGGAAAAAACAGCTGAAATATTTTTTCTCTTATCAGCTTGTATTTCTATACTTGCTTTAGCGTTGATTTGCATATTTTTATTTGCAAACGGTCTCCCGGCAATAAATAAAATCGGTTTTATCTCTTTTTTATTCGGTAAAAAATGGAAACCGGGAATAGACACTTACGGTATTTATCCTATGATACTCGGAAGTTTATATGTGACTTTCATTGCAATAATCGTCGCTGTTCCGGTCGGAGTTCTGACATCCACATTCTTAGTAAAGTTTTGTCCTAAAAAATTATACAAAATCCTCAAACCGATAATAAATTTAATGGCGGGAATTCCGTCAGTCGTTTACGGTTTCTGGGGAATGGTCGTACTTGTTCCGTTTATCAGGGATACTTTCGCCGGTACCGGAAACAGCATTCTTACAGCCTCACTTTTACTGGGAATAATGATTTTACCTACAATTATCAGTGTATGCGAATCTTCACTTCGTACCGTTCCGGACAGTTATTACGAGGGTGCTCTTGCACTGGGAGCCACAAAAGAACAAAGCACATTTTTCGTTATATTACCGGCTGCAAAATCCGGCATAATTGCAGGAATAATATTAGGAATAGGGCGTGCAATCGGTGAAACCATGGCGGTAATAATGGTAGCCGGAAATCAAGCCAGAATGCCTAACGGAATATTAAAAGGTATCAGAACTTTAACCGCAAATATTGTAATTGAAATGGGATACGCCGCAGATTTACACAGAGACGCTCTTATCGCTACGGGAGTTGTCCTATTCATCTTCATCATGATTATCAATCTTTTGTTTTCTTTAATAAAATTAAAAAGGAATACATAATGAAAAAAAGTGACTTTATTTCGATAACTTTACGTTCTCTTTTATACATTGCTGCATTTTTCACCGTAGCTGTAATCATTTTCATAATTGCTCACATTTTAATCAACGGTTTTCCGCACATAAACAGAAGCTTATTCGCCCGGAAATATACTTCCGAAAACGTGTCGCTTATCCCGGCATTGCTTAATACTTTATGCATAACATTATTGACATTACTGATTGCCGTACCTTCCGGAATATTCGCAGCAATTTATCTTACAGAATATACCAAAGCCACTAATAAATTAGTGAAAATAATCAGAATTACAACTGAAACGCTCACCGGAATTCCATCTATCATTTACGGATTATTCGGACTGTTATTTTTCGGAACAGCACTGAAATGGGGATACTCCGTTATTTCCGGAATATTCACATTGTACATTATGATTTTACCTATAATCATCAGAACTACGGAAGAAGCGTTATTGGCTATACCGCAAACGTATCGAGAAGCATCTTTCGGACTGGGAGCAGGAAAACTTCGTACAATATTTAAAGTTGTCTTACCATGTGCCGTCCCCGGAATATTATCAGGCGTAATACTTTCGACGGGGAGAATCGTCGGTGAAACTGCCGCATTGATTTACACCGCCGGAACGGTTGCAAACATTGCGTCTGATTTATTTTCATCCGGACGAACACTTTCGGTTCACATGTATATTTTATCTTCAGAAGGACTGCATACAAATCAAGCATATGCCACAGCAGTAATTTTACTCGTAATAGTTTTGTTGATAAATGCGACCTCATCGTTGTTAGCCAAGAAAATAACTTTTGCAAAATAAGGAAATAATAATGGATAAAATCAATATTACAAACTTAAACTTATACTACGGAAACTTTCATGCCCTCAAAAATATAACACTCGATATTCCGGACAAAAAAATTACTGCATTTATAGGACCGTCCGGATGCGGAAAATCGACTCTGCTGAAATCATTAAACAGAATGAATGATTTGATAGATGATTGTAAGATTACCGGAGAAATAAAATTAAACAATGAAAATATTTATGACATCAACGTAAATGTACTTCGAAAACAGGTCGGCATGGTTTTTCAAAAACCAAATCCTTTTCCCATGAGCATTTACGACAACATTGCATACGGTCCGAGAACTCACGATATTACTTCCAAATCACGCCTTGATGAAATTGTAGAAAAATCACTGCGAGCAGCTGCAATTTGGGATGAATTAAAAGACAGGCTTAAAAAGAACGCTTTGGGACTATCAGGCGGTCAGCAACAGCGACTTTGTATAGCCAGAGCATTAGCGATTCAACCGGATGTAATTCTTATGGATGAGCCGACCTCAGCACTCGATCCAATTTCCACTCAAAAGATTGAAGAATTGGTACAAGAATTAAAACAAAAATACACGATTGTCATGGTTACACATAACATGCAACAAGCAGTACGTATTTCAGAAAAAACAGTATTTTTTTTACTGGGTGAAATTGTTGAAAACGGAAATACCAAAGATATTTTTTCTTTTCCGAAAGACAAACGTACGGAAGACTATATTACAGGGAGATTTGGTTAAAATGCGAAAAAGATTTGATGAACAATTAAATGAATTGAATCAAGAAATGATTCACATGGGAAATATTATAGAACAAGCTATTGAAAATGCTTTGGATGCATTAATTCATAAAGATATCAAAAAAGCAAATGAGATTATAAAGTCAGATAATGAAATCGATAGACAAGAAAGAAAAATTGAAAATCTCTGCTTACAACTTTTATTACAACAACAACCGGTCGCTAAAGATTTAAGATTTATTTCGGCAACACTGAAAATGATTACCGACATGGAAAGAATCGGAGATCATGCTACCAGCATTGCGGAATTAACAATCGAAACAGTCAATCAAGCACATATAAAAAAATTAGACCATATAGAGCAAATGGCAAAAGAAACAATCATAATGCTTATAAACTGCCTAAAATCATATATCGCACAAAATCTTGAAATTGCAGAAAAGGTTATCGAACACGACGAAAAAGTAGACAAACTATTTTTCCGAGTAAAAAAAGATTTAATACAAATGATTCATGAAGATTGTGAATGCGGGGAAGATGCTACTAATTTGCTATTGATTGCAAAATATTTTGAACGTATCGCAGACCATGCGGTAAATATCGCAAAATGGATAGTATTTTCTATTACCGGAAAACATGAGAAATTATCCATTCAATAATTAACATCAAAAAAAGGGCTGCCCCAAAAAGTACGGACAGCCCAATTTTTTATCCCATATTTTCTTGTGCTACCAAGTTTTCTATTTGTACCGGGAGCTATTTTCTCAGCCTCAATCAGTCCAATCCTCACCAATTTCATTAAGTTTTATTCTCAACGTATTTTCCAGAACCACAAAAGCCGGTATAAAACTATCACGAATAAATATGACCATTTCATCTATTTCTTCTTCATTATAAATATGTACTGC
>JAXJQT010000130.1:0-4471 GCA_036311025.1 Spirochaetota bacterium | reverse complement strand
GCTCACGCCCGCTATAAAAATTACTTTTATAAGTCTTTGCTAAATACGAGTCATCGCCGGCAAAAGCTTTATTACCGGTCAAATCAACAGTATCAACTTCTAATGAACGACACGTTTGATCGCTTACTTTTACATTTACGTCTGTTCCGTTAAGCTTAACTTTGAAACTACAAGCCGTATCACCCGGATTTCTGGCAAAATAAAGAACCGCCTTGTCAGTTGTTGCATTACTATTATCAACAAAGAAAGACACTTCATCTGCTGCTGAAATATTATAAAAATATACATTTCGATTATTAAAAGGCATATAATAAGAAGATGTAGGCTCTGTACGTCCGTCAGACCACCAGCGTGTAAATTTTATAGAATTATTTTTTTCGACTTTTCCATTATCAAGAAGTTCATCTGCATAAACAAAACCGGCATCATTACGATGAATTGCGTCACGCACCATATGACTCCATGATAAGATTCCGGAATAATTATCCCATGCATTAGTAAAACCGGAACCAAAAAAACCATAACCGACCGACAAACTGTCTCCTGCAATTACAGTCGTATATTCATCTGAAGCAAATTGTGCTGACATGTCTGAAAAATTATGAAATATATCAGAAATAATATCTGTTTGGATTTTGTTTAATTCAAATGTATAAACCGTTTTTTCTTCATCATTTGATGCTACAGTAACAGAAAGAGTCAAACTTGTACTCTCCCCCCACCCATAAGAATTTCCAGAAATATATTGAACGCCTTCAGAATCAACACATGTAACAGTCGCATCATTTGAAATTGCTGAAAATTGAGGGATAAAAAATTCTCCTGTCAAATTAATTTTATAATTATAATAATCAGGCGAAAAACCATCCGCACTTTTTTCATTTACTGAAAATTCTTTCAACTTTGTCGATGATTTCATATCACAATAGAATATATTTATTTTATATACATTCATTCTTGTGGAATCTTCTGAAATAACTGTTAAATTAAAATAATTACTTGAATTACTTTTCAATACTAGCCTATCAGTATTGGTATAAACCTTAGAATTATTATCTGATTTTTCATATTTTAAAGACACTTCAGAAGTAGTTCCGTCTTCTTGCAAAAAATATGTGTATTCGTATTTTGTACTGGAAAAATCAATATCAAGCGGCTTATCTTTATGCAAAATTTCAATTTTAGATAAAAGTGCATCGGAAGATTTCGGAACAATAACAGTTTCCTTAATTGTTACTTGACATCCAACAAGTATAACTGCCATCAAAAAAGTAAATAACATCTTATATTTCATAATTACAAAACTCCGAATGGTAAATAATACAATAACTCATTTTTTTCAAGACATATATCTTTTCTTATTGAATTATTGAATATTCAACGCAAGAAAATCTCTCAAAATTTGCTTTTAATCATAAAACATGATATATCCACACTTGGAAATAAAATATGTTTGATTCTATCACAACTGTAATTTTTGACTTAGACGGAACTTTGTATTGCGGTGATTCTCCGGTGCATAATGCAGCTTATACTGTAAATCAACTGCGAAAATCAAAAACACAAGTTTTGTTTTTAACTAATAATTCCGTGAAAACACGTGAACAAATTAAAGACAAACTGCAATCAATGAATATCCCATGTTCTGTTGACGAAATATTTACTTCCGGTTATATGGCTGTTTTATACGCTCAAAATAAAAAACTAACCGATATTTATATTTGCGGTTCCGACGGTTTAAAAAAAGAATTTGAAAATGCCGGTTTTGTTCATACAAATACAGAGAATGCCAAAAATATTATTATCGGTTATAATCCCGATTTCTCATATAAGAAGCTTACCGAAGCATTTTCAGTTGCATTAAATGCAGATTATATTATTGCATGTAATAAAGAACGTTCTTTCCCGGGAAACGATAATAAGCTATTCCCCGGATGCGGAGCAATGGTAGCCCCTATTGAATTTTGTACAAATCGAACTGTTGACGCTGTTGTCGGAAAACCATATCCACAAATGCTGGATTTAGTTTGTCAGAAATATAATTTAAAGCCAAATCAGCTATTAATGGTTGGTGATACATATGAAAGCGATATATCGATGGCAAAACAATTTGGTTGTTACAGTGCTTATTTTAATTCAAATCCTGATAAAACTAAATATCCGTCGGATATATACATAACTGAGCTTTCTCAATTATGTACTTATTTTCATATTAAGGAAAAATAATGCGAACTATAAAATTAATGGATTGTACATTACGTGACGGCGGCTATATTAATAATTGGGAATTTGGTTACAATGCAATTCGTGGAATTTGTAATAAAATAGCAGAAGCAGGTATTGAATTTATAGAAGTTGGTTTCATGCGTAATTGTGTCTATAAAAAAGAATGTTCAGTGTTTCCGGACAACGACAGTTTTGCTTCTGTAATCAGTCCTAAAAAAGATAATATATCTTATATCGGTATGATTGACATGAATGATCCGATTCCTCTAGAAAACTTATCATATCGAAAAGAAAATTCTGTTGATTATTTAAGAGTAATATTCAAAAAACATAAAATCGAAGAAGGTTATGAATATTGCAGGCAAGTTCAAAAATTAGGATATGGCCTATTTGTTCAACCTGTAGATGCAGACGGATATTCAGATAAAGAATTTATCGAATTAATATATAAATTTAACGAACTTTCTCCTTTTGCTTTTTATATCGTAGGTACACTCGGAGATATAAAGAAAAAAGATTTTTTAAGACTCGTAAAATTAGCAGATCATAACTTAAAAGAAGAAATTGCATTGGGATACCATTCTCATAATAATTTCCAGCAAGCTTTCGGTAATGCGGAAGCTATGACTGAGTTAAATATGCAAAGAGATTTAATTATCGACGGTTGTGTTTGGGGTATGGGACGAGGTGCGGGAAATTTACACCTAGAATTATTTGCAGAATACATGAATGAATATTTTGGGAAAAACTACAAAATTGCTCCAATGCTCGAAATCGTTGATAAATATTTAAATGAAATATACTGCAAAAACTTTTGGGGGTATTCTCTACCTTTTTATCTGTCAGCAACAAACCATTGTCACCCAAATTATGCTAGTTATTTTGCCGGTAGAGGAACTTTGGATATATCAGCTTTTAATGAAGTTTTATCTTCCATTCCAGATGAAGACAAACCTATTTTTTCCACTGAAATGGCACAAAAAATATATGCTAATTATTTATGTAGAAATCGTTTAGATGACAGCAGTACAATTGATTATCTTTCAAAGAAATGTGCCGGAAAACATATTTTTATCATAAGTACAAATACACTTACCGAACAACAATTAACATTAATCAATGATACTGAAAATAAAATAATTTTTTCTTTAGAAAAAAATATTAGCAATAAGCTAAAAGTTGATTATTATTTTATTTCATCTGCAAGAGATTTTGATTCTGATATTAATATTCAAAGAATTATAACTTCAAATCTACTCTCAACAAATCAAAACGATTTAATCGTCGATTTTTCATCATGTATGCCAAACGATATAGAAATCATTGATAATGAATTATTATTATGTATAAAATTACTTTTACGCTGTAACTGCAGTAAGATTGCTGTAATTGGGAAAAAAGATTATGATTATGATTACACAGCGACAGATTGTGTTAATAATGGATTAAAATATCATCAATTACCAAAAGATATTGCACTTATTCGTTCTAATTTATTAAATATACAATTAAATAATTTTGAAAACATTTTTTTTATATAAGGAGCTATAAATGAAATACGATTACCTAATTGTCGGTGCAGGATTATTCGGAAGTATTTTTGCACATGAAGCTAAAAAAAGAGGAAAAAAAGTTCTTGTTATCGACAAACGTCCACATATTGCCGGTAACATTTACACCGAAAAAATAGAAGACATCCAAGTTCACAAATATGGAGCTCACATTTTTCATACTTCAAATAAAAAAGTTTGGGAATATATTAACCAATTTGCAGAATTTAATAATTACATAAACAGTCCCGTAGCTATTTACAAGGATGAAATATATAATTTGCCCTTTAACATGAATACATTCAGTAAAATGTGGAATATAAAAACACCTCAAGAAGCCAAAGATGAAATAGCCAAACAAATAGCAGATTTAAATATTACTTCACCTAAAAACTTAGAAGAACAAGCTTTATCATTAGTAGGTAAAGATGTTTATGAAAAATTAATTAAAGGATATACTGAAAAACAATGGAATAGGGATTGTAAAGATCTACCAGCATTTATTATTAAAAGATTACCTGTTAGATTAACATATGATAACAATTATTTTAATGATAAATATCAAGGTGTTCCAATTGGAGGATATACTAAATTAATTGAAGGTATGCTTGAAGGAATAGAAGTAAGACTAAATACTAATTTCTTTGATAATAAAGAAGAATTAACTTCATTGGCAGATAAAGTAATATATACTG
>JAXJQT010000129.1:0-3289 GCA_036311025.1 Spirochaetota bacterium | reverse complement strand
GTTGATGATAGCATTACCCTTTGATCTTAGAGGCTTTGGCGTTACGTCCGGCATTAGAGATACCGCAGGTGAACGATAAATACTCATGGACATTAAAGTTAATAATAATGCCACAACAAAGAATAATAAGTTACGTGAATTAGCCGCAATCGGTAGGAAAGTCATAAAAATAACAGCTAAAATCGTAGGCGGAAATAACGGTTTGCAATGGCGATGGAAAATAGACGGATTTGCTTGGTCTGACTTGAAAGATTTAAGCAGCGAACATTCAGAAGGTGATATTTTGCGTAATGATTTGGTAATGGAAATCTCGATGAAAGATTTTCTTGCAGCAGAAATAACCAATAAAAATAATACAAAATTGCAAATAGAAATCTGGGACAAGACAGAGGGAAAAACAGTCGGAACAGATACAAAATGTGCAGCAATAAACATTAATGTAAATACTCAAGTAATAGATACA
Source organism: Spirochaetota bacterium (assembly GCA_036311025.1). Taxonomy (GTDB): domain Bacteria; phylum Spirochaetota; class GWE2-31-10; order GWE2-31-10; family GWE2-31-10; genus RGIG8597. The sequence continues at coordinate 2,826 of JAXJQT010000129.1, read as the reverse complement.
ACTAAACCGCAGATAAAAATTACACCGTTCTATTGGAAGAGTGAGACCGACAATTCACTTTACCAAAACAAACGTGCAAACGGACATATAGAATTGGAAGATGATTTGACATCTGCGATAATAAATAAATTGGGAAAAGAACCGAAAGTTTCCGGAAAAATCACTATAGAAGGAACTGCAAGCGACAATGTGCGTGTAGATGAATTGTGGATAACGATTCCGGGCTTTAAAAACGGAGCAGAATTTACTATTGCCACACGTTCTGTCGATGGCAAGAATTGGACATCTGCCGGCAATATGGCGAATGATGGCTGGGCGTGTGAAGTAACAGATGATACATTTGCTAAAGAGGGCAATACATTGAAATGGAAATTTCATTGGGATACAGCAAAAATTGCAGGTGTAGCAGTAGAAAATGTAGCAGTAAAAGTAAAAGCCAAAGACAAAGGTCAGGCATCGCTCAACGGCGGACAAGTAGATTATAAAACGGTAAACGAATCGACTGTTGCGACATGTACAATGGACGTAGTGCCGTATATTACAAATGTAAAACGTAACAGCGGTTATACAAGTAAACGTGCAGGAAGCGGAGCTTATCCACTTTTACGCAATGAAACTGGTAACACTGTTGAAGGATTTAACCTTACCGGCGAAACTTTGGCACTAAAAATTACAAGTGACAAAGAAGGTAATACTGAAGTTTCTGCAATGGAAAATGTAAAAAAATCCGGTTCTGATATTACTTTTACTGTTTCTGATACTGCAAAAGACGGATATTTACACTTAACAGTAAACGGTATTTCTGCATTGAATAACGTAAACAAACGAAATGCACCGTACAACCTAGATTCAAAAACATTGGCAGATGATTGTTTTGCAAGAATTTGGCAAGATACAGACAGATTCGGAAATGAAGATACAGGATCAACAGGTGTAGAACTAGCAAAAAATCCGGCATATCCGGCAATGGCTATGAGTGATGACGGAGAATTATATGCGTCATATACAAATTATTCTATGCATAATGTATACTACACAACAATCGGTGGTAAAGCTGTCTCTGTATTTAATGGTTATGACTCTCCGGAAGAAACAACAATTTTTGTAACAGGTTCAGGTTCTGGTGCTCAAGTAAATGTTGCATATATGGCTAACTATCAATCCGGTGGAAGTTATGAAAAATGGACTCACCATATAGATGATGCAGGTGGATTACATTTGTATGATCCTCATTTACAAACGATGAATAGTACAGAAACAAACACTGAAGCAACCTTTGATTTCAATGTTGCAGGATTTAGAAGTCATTGTATGAGCCGTTTTGAGTTGTTGTATCATGATAAACAGTTCCAACAATTTAAAAACTTTAGACTTGTGAGAGCTAATGCTAATATTGGAAAATATATTCATACTGCTTACTACGATATTGATACAATGTCGATTCATTATTCAAATGTAAGTATTAAGAAGAGTAATAATTATTCTACTCATGTAGGTCGTCAACAGTTTGAAGCCTCTTGGGTAAATATTGACGGCGGTCATGATGACCATGATACTCAACAAATGGAAGGAAAACCTTTTGAACGAGCTGACGGTACAAAATTGGCTATATATTCTGACGGAGATTACAATATAAAACTAGAAGATGCTCAATTTAGTGACGGATTAACAAGAAGTTCTGCAACAGGAGAATATGTTGGAATTGATGTAACTAATGAAAAACATTTTCCTGTATTAGTTTATTTTGATTCCGTAAACAAAGTAGTAAAACTTGCACGAGCTAACGCTGAAAATCCAAAACGAAATATGGATTACAAGGATAATGGTGGTAATTCTTGTGAAAATGGAGCACATAACTGGACTGTTCAGCGAGTTATAACAAAGTCGTCAGATCCTAACTACATAGCTACAAACGGTAGTTACATTGATATGAAAATTGATACCGCCGGGTATGTTCATGTTGTATTTGTAAACGGTCGCGGTGAGCTTATTTATGTAAAATCTACAAACAATCCGAACGATGGTAAAACAGCATATACATTCGGTGACAGCGTAGTGATTGCGGAAAACTCTCCGATGAATCTGGATATTACAGTCAGAGGAACAACTCCATATATCGGATATTTAACAAGTTTAGGTTCTTGTGACGGATTGAACACGGCGTTCTGGGACTCTACATTGGACTTGGATAATGACGGAACTCCGGAAGGCGGCTGGGAAACAATGTCGGCTCCGCTTAGTAATTCAGTTTCTAACAATAGAGCAATCGTTGAGGTTCATCCGAAACCTAATTCAAGCTCTTGGGAATCAGCACATGCTTATTTCAGTTCCGGTTATTACCGTGTTGCTTATTATGTAGGTAGCGGGAAAGGACATTAATATGCTTGTTTTTTTGAAATAAAGTTATTATATTAACGACAACATTTTTTATAACAGGGGAGCTTGTGTTACAGGCTGAGAGGAAAGTATGACTTTCGACCCATATAACCTGATTTGGATAATGCCAACGTAGGAAGCTTAGTTACTCATACAAAAACATTATGGGAAGTTGCACTTATATTGGCAGCTTCCCATTTTTTTTACAGGAGTAACGCTTATGGTAAAAATCAATTCTTTATCGGTCGACGCTCACGGTCTTTCCGTCAGGGCGTATATCGACTCTGCCGGCTACAATGTCGACCGTATCGCCGTAGAAATAAACGGCAACATCATCCCAAAAAACAAATATGAAACTACATTGATTGCTGACGGCGACGAAATCGAGATTGTGCATTTCGTAGGCGGAGGGTAGACCGACGTGACTAAAACAGAATACGAAGATATTTG
>JAXJQT010000128.1:0-3867 GCA_036311025.1 Spirochaetota bacterium | reverse complement strand
TCCGGATGATAAAACATCTGATGATACACTCACGGCATTACCGGCTTGCAATTCTTTAGCAAACTCATTCGATGTATCGAGCGTAGCACAGGTTTCCTCTGCATTATAAAGCATAAGTTCGGCGACTCCGTCAGTACACAAATATAATGCCGAAGCATTGCCGCCGAGCATTTCGGTGATTTCATTGATTATTTGTTGTGCCACATCTTCTACAAGCATTCCTTCAAAATTAGCGGCAATTTCATCAAAATTGTCATCGCTGTCTTGTTCTGTTGTATCAGAATCGGGAAGTTCGATATCTTGATTTATTTCCCGGATGCTTTTTGCCAGTTCATCGTCGGCAATTTGTACCTTATAAAATTCGTCCGGTATAACAGGAATTTTGTCATCGACAATATTCGTCTGCGGTTCCGGAGTTTGTACAACCGGTTCCGGTTTCGCTTTTTGTATTAAAGGAAAGCTTTCGATTTCAATTTTTCCGGGTTCATAAAACAACATTTTATATTTCTCCGACTATTTATTTTCTTTCTTATTTGACACATTGCAAAGGTAAATAAGAAAATCTTCTTTTTCGTTAAAAGATACGTTTGTATCATTCCTTTTTTTATTATCCATTGCAAACTCCTAAAAAAGGCACAATAAATTATCGGAATGCTTACGGTAAAACTGGAAATTAGAATACACTTCAATTAAAAAAAGGCTGTCTTTTTTTAGGCAGCCTTCGAGTATTTAATTTTTTTTATAAAAATGCAGTCGCAAAATACCCGAGAATAAAATGAGGTAAAAAAATGACATACAGCAAAGGGGTTAAACAACAAGCGATAAAATTATCAGATGAAATCGGAACGCAGAAAGCTTGCGAGCAATTGGGACTTTCTTATTTTACATTGGGTGGTTGGCGAAAGAAAGAAAATCGAAAACGAATAATGGATGAAGAAACAACGGAAATACAGCAACACCATTTACAGAATGAGAAAAAAACTGATGAAAGAAATAGAAGAACAACCAATAATAGTTAGCTTCTTTTATCTTATTTATTCTTATACTTATTTTAATATTTCCATTTTTCTAACAATCTTATTTTTTCTTTTGTAGTGTTATTAGACATATTTCCGTAAGGAATATTCTCCGGATAGTTTGGTAATAAAAATTCTCTTCCGGCAAAAACTTGTTCAGGAAAGAATGCTGCATCACAAGCAGGGGTAACTTCTTTTACAAGATAATCAAAAACTTCTTTTATTTTGTCGTAATTTTCTTTTGATTCAGCTTTTTTTGTCATTGCATGACCATATAATGAACAAGGAGCTCCTTCTTCAAAGAAAAGAATTTTTAATGGTGCACCTTCGTTTATCATTGTTACTGCTTGGCCTGTCATTCCGAGAGCAACAATAGCTTCTTTTTGTACCAAAGCATTCATTGGACCGGAACCGGATGAAGTAAATTGCACAACATTTTTTGCAAATTCATCAAAATATTCAAATGCTTTTTCTTCACCCCAAGTATTTACAAGATTTTTTAGGAACATATATCCGGTTCCGGAGCTTTTAGGATTAGGCATAGAAAGTAATTCCTTAAATTCCGGTTTGATTAAATCTTGATATGAAGTAGGGGGTGTTAAACCTTTTTCAACTAATAATTCTGTATTAATTACGATAGCACCTGAATTACGGTATTCACCTACATATTTTTTTGACGGCACTTTTATGTCATCTAAAAAAATTGAGTAATCAAAATAAGATAAATCGGCAAGATAATCAGTCAACATGTCAAGGTATGTGAAATCCCATGAGAGAAGAATGTCTCCTTGAGTTTCATTTCCTTCGGCTTTAAGCTTTGCTGCAGCGGCTCCACTGCCTTGATAATCTAATACAAAATTAATTTCCGGGAATTTTTCTTCTAATTCTGTAAGATAAAATTCATTTCGATAATCTTCTGCACACGAGTAAATTACTATTGTATTGTTGTTTTTGCAACTTATCACATTGATGGAAATGGCTAAAATAAAAACAAAAAAATTAAAAAATGACTTTACGTTTCTCATAAAATGTCTCCTTTTATTTATACATCATAACTTTTATCAGAAAAGTTCAATTTTCATAAAATGTAATGGTAACATATCCAGAATCACAATGTCAAAGGGGTTTACATAATATTGTAATGAAAAATGAGTTAATGGTATTTTTAATTCTATATTTTATATATATTTTTTATATATTTATTAAGTTGTTATATTGTCGCTTATATTAATAAAAAAAATCCCGGAAGTAATATCAGGCACAACCGGGATAAATAAAAGGAATAAAAAAATGTTATTCAGAAGAAAATGAGCATTCTTGTGCTTCGCTATTTTCATCAGTGAAAAAGAAATCATCATAATAAACCATAAATGACATAGGTTGATAGTATGTTTTTTTTATGACATTGACATTTTGAGTGTTTTGATTTTGTATTTTGTATTCCGGCTGCTGAACATTTGTCTGTGTTTCTGCAAGTATTGATTCTTTTTTGTCAGCATTGAAATGTGAAATTTGAAATAAAGACATGCCGATTAATATTCCGAAACATGCCGCAACAGCAAGGCTTACCATTTCAAAAACTTTTCTTCGATTTTTTTCGTGTTCAGAATTTTCTGCTATGGGGTCTAAATTGTACGGAATAATTTCTTTCTGTGCATTGATTAATCCTTTATACATTAATAAATCATTTTTTAGTTGAGTACATGATTTGCATAATGAAAGATGTGTGAGTAACTTTTGAGCCTCATCATTGTGCAATTGATTATCAATCCAGAAATGTAGTTTTATTTTGGCTTCTTTGCACTTCATTAGTAAATCTCCTTCAGCTTTATTTTTTTTATTAAAAGTTCACGTCCGCGAATTAATCTAGATCTAAAAGCAGGCAATGATATATTTAAAATTCGTGCACCTTCTTCATAAGAAAGACCGTCATAATCAATAAGTATTATCGGAATACGATATATATCATCTAATTCATCAATCGCTTTTTTTACAGAAAGTATTAAATCAATATCTTTGGATTTTACACTTACATTGTCGTGAAGAACGGTTGTTTTAGATGATATTCTTTTTTTCTTTCTATACTCGTCAATAGAACGATTAATTGTCATTCTGTATAGAAATGTATAATAACTGCATGACTTTTCAAAAGTATCTAAAATACGAGAGAATTTGACGAAGACTTCTTGGACGACATCTTCTGCCAAATCAATATCTTTTACGACACTGTATGCAGTATTTACTAATTTATTTTTATATTTTTTATGCAACTGAGCAATGAGTTTATCATTTTTCAATTTTTTTTAGTCCTTTTTTTCTCTTCTCTTTTCCCATTTACAGTTTTCGGGATGTTTGTTTTTGGAATTTCTGTTTTCACAAAAATTTATATTTTTAGGAAACTTTTTCTTGAATATTTTCCATTGTTCTTCAGTTAATAAATCTTTGATTTTTAAATCTCTTTCAAGGAAAGAAACAAGAACGTCTGTTTCAAGTTTTTTTCTACCTTCAATCAGCCCTTTCAATTTTTCGAAATCATAATTTTCAGTAATCATGACTTCATCAAAATCCAGTTTATTACGTTCCAATTCTAACATTACCAAGTCAATTTTCTTTTTATATTCATCAGCAATAGCGTTTATTTTAGTTGTTTGCTCATTTGAAAGATTTAGAAATCTTAAATCTAAATCTTTTTCATGATAACGCTGAAAGTTATGTTTATTATGATGAAATTTATTCATTTTAGATGGTATCGGTTGGGCTGCCAGGGGAAAAACAAATATTGCAAGTATAAAAGGTAATAAGATTTTTCTTTTCATTTAAAGACTCCGGTTAAAATATTTAAAGTTCTTTT
>JAXJQT010000127.1:0-5526 GCA_036311025.1 Spirochaetota bacterium | reverse complement strand
GCAAATCAGGATATTTTTAATCATATAGGTAAATATAAAAACTTATCGACAGAAGGTTTGAATCGTGCATTTTTGATTATTCCGGACGGTTATTCGATTGTTGTCGGTGCTAAATATTTAGGCTCGCCGTTAAAAGAACGTGTTGCCGGACCGGATTTGATGAGTGAATTTATGGCGATTTCACAGCAAAAAGGATACAGAAACTTTTTCCTTGGTGCCGCCGAAGGTGTCGCTGCAAAAATGGCAGAAAACTTTTTGGCAAAATATCCGGATTTGCAAATTTCCGGGATTTACTCGCCGCCGTTCGGTGAGTTTTCAGATGAAGAAAAGCAAAAAATTGAAAATATGATTAATGAATCGAAAAGTGATGTTTTGTGGGTGTCATTTGGTTGTCCGAAACAAGAGTGGTGGATATTAGAAAATGAAGCAAAATTAAATGTTCCGGTAATTGCCGGAATCGGTGCTGCGTTTGATTTTCATTCAGGTAATAAAAAAAGAGCTCCTTTATTTATACAAAAGCTTCGTTTGGAATGGTTGTATAGATTATTTCAGGAACCCGGACGACTTTGGAAACGATATTTAGGCGGAGCTAAAACGTATTTTAAAGTTTTACGTCAACATAAAAAGAAAATAAAAAGCAAACAATAAAACGAAGTGTACCTTTTAAATTGTGAGGTACACTTTTTTTGTCAGAACTTTGCTTTAAATAATGAATATGCAAAAACTTTTGTGAAACCGAAATCTTTTAATAGTTTGGAACATCTGTTTATTGTAGAGCCTGTAGTAAATATATCGTCGATAAGTTGGATTGTATCTAAGTCATTTTCTATTCTTGGAGGATTTTTACTTAGATTGAAGATTTTATTGGCGTTACTCTGTCTGTCTTTGTGATTTAAAAGTTTTTGCATTTTCGCAAAGGATGATTTTTTTATTATTCCGGATATTACAGAAAAACCGTTTTTTTCTAATTTATGTGCAAGTTCCGTAGAGAAACAGCATCTTCCTTTTTTAATTTTTCCGAGTAATGAATCGGGAACGATGTATACCGGATAAACGGGATTTAGAACTGTTTGCAAAAACGATGCGTATAAATCAATAACTTTATGATTGTCATGTTGTTTGTGGAGTTTTACAAGTTGCAGTGCCAAACCGGAATAAGTTTGAATGTATCTGTAGCTGTCATAATATACTCTTTTAGAATTGACGTTGCATTTGTTGCAATAAATTCCGCTTTCTATTCCGATTCCGCATTTAAGGCAAAAGAATTCTGATTTTTCCGGAACAAAGACATTTGTACATTTTCGGCATAATTGTCCGTTGGAATTTCTTTCAAAAGAAAGAGGTTTTTGGCATAAAAGGCATCTTGAATCTGCTAATAAATAAAATAATTTTCTCATATCTATATATAAAGCACTTTTTTTCATAAATGCTTACAAAAAATAAAAAAAAACCGATAAAAATATTAAGAAATAGAAGGAAAAGTTCGAAAAATATTAGTTTTGCCGATTTTTCCTATTGATTCCAATTCTAAATTATATTAATAAAGGTTAATACTTGATTTGAGAATATAGCTCGAAAAATTACAAATTGAGTAGTTCTCAAAGAAAGACCTTGGGGAGGGAAAATGAAGATTACAGCACAACAAGTACAAGCAAACTCAACTCAGTTGCTAAAACAAGCAAAGAAGATTGAGAAGACTGAGCAAATAACAAATAACAGAATGGCAGAAAAACTTCATAGAGATTTCGCCTCTGCTGGAAGCAATGTTGATTTTGTAAAAAATAGAATTGCGTCTCATAATAATCAGTTAATTAATCATGAAAATAAAGTATCTGAAAATCAGTTTATTCGTCAAAAGATTGCCGAAGTGAAGCAATTTTTGGCAAAAGGAGATAATGCACAGGCTTGGAATATTATTGAGTCAACTACTTTCAATAATAAACAAGTTTTGAATGTAATGTTTGATAAAAATGCTCCGCTTTCGGTTCAAGCTGATTATGTAGAAATGCTTGTGTTAAAAAATAAAGTAGAGTTAGACAGAGAGTTTAAGAAATTGCAAATAGCATCTTTGAACTTATCAAGTTTGTCTGCAGAGCCTAGTATGATTACACAAGGCAGAGCGGGAGTTGAGCTTACTCAAAATCCGGGAACTCATCTTTTGGACGGAAAACGAGTTATGGACTTGCTTTCATAGTTTTTTAATTGTTGGAAATATTGCTGCTTATAGAAAATGTACAAGTTTTCTTATGGCAGCTTTTTTTATGCTCTGAAGCGAATCAAAAGAATCTTTTCATTAACAAAATCGGCAAATATGACGAAATTCTACTAATATGAACAGACAGGAATTATGGAATATTTGGAAAAAGATGATTTTCCTTATAATCTTCTCATTTATTATTTTTCTCGTATTAGTTAATGTTTTCCGCATTTCTTTGTATATGTTTGAAATAAACAATGTCATCAGTACGGCGTTAAAAGATGATGAACGAAAAATCGATATTATAAATAATCATTTTAATGACTACAAAGAAGATGTAAGTAGCTATGACTTTAATGTCGCACATTCGGCGAATCAACTAAATTACGTAGATGCATTTAAAAACGGGAACCTAAAGAACAGTGATTGGGATGAGGGAATTAATATTTTACTTACAGGAAGTGACAAATATAACTCGCACGAATCTCGTTCTCGTTCAGACGTGATAATTATCATACGTATTAATAAACACGGGCAAATTCTTTCGTTTTCCATTCCGCGTGATACCTTGATTGAAGTGACAGACTCCCGAGGACGTAAATATCAAGATAAAATCGGTCATAGTATGTACTGGAGTGGTTTGGACGGATTAAAAGACAGTGTAGAAAAACTTATAGGCAGTCCGATTTATCGCGTAGTCATTATTGATAATTTCAGAAGTTTTGAAGCATTTTTGTCAATTCTAGGCGGAGTAGATATTGATAAACACCTTGAGGGGAAACTCGGAATTCAATGGATTAGAAACAGAACGTTTAGATTTGGCGATATAGAGCGATGTCGACGTCAGCAGGTTTTTATGAAAAAAGCTATGACGAAATTATGGAAGATTACAAAAGGCGGAAATTATTTTATTTCATCCGTACTTTTTTATAATATGCGAAAAGTTGTACAGACGGATTTAACAAAAGATGATTTTAAAAAGATTTGGTATTTATTGAAAACGACGGATTTTACTCCGGAAACAGAACTTTTTACAGCTGTATTGCCCGGACATTTCGGGACATATAATTCTAAGTTGTTGCGAAAGAATAACTTGTCGTGTTGGATGCCTGAAGACGGATTTAGTGAAAAACTACATTTGTTGTTTTATTCTGCAAACAGAAAGGATAATTTCTTAAAAGATGTTAAAATAGATAAGGCAAAAATTCTTAAAATGGACTTGAAATTATTATAGTCATGTTATATAACAAGCCAAGTTTTGTCGGTTTTACAAGCCCGGATGGTGGAATTGGTAGACACGCTAGTTTCAGGTACTAGTGGGAGTTATCCCTTGTGCGTTCGAGTCGCATTTCGGGCATTTTGTTTAACACTTTGGAGTAGTCAGCTACTCTTTTTTTATTTATAAAAAAATGTTCACACAAGGAGTTTTGTATGAAAGTTTTATTGGTAGGAAACGGCGGAAGAGAACACGCTATTGCAAAAAAATTGCACAATCCCCATCATTGACAGAATTTTACAGTATACCGGGAAATCCCGGAATTAACGTTCTTGCAAAGGTTGCAGATACAGAAAATACACCTGAGGCTATAGCAACTTGGGCAAAAGATAATAATATTGATTTAATCGTTTGCGGTCCGGAAATCCCGTTAGTTGCCGGTTTGGCAGATGCTGCGACGGCTAAAGGTATTCCTGTGTTCGGACCTAAAAAAGTCGGAGCTATGCTTGAAGGAAGTAAGATTTATTCTAAGAGATTCATGGAAAAATATAATGTTCCTACTGCACCTTTTGTGGTATTGGAAGATTATGAAGCTGCAGTTGCTTATGTTAAAGCTCATCCGCAGCAATATCCTATGGTAATCAAAGCTGACGGTTTGGCTGCCGGAAAAGGTGTAAAGATAGCTACTGATGAGGCAGATGCACTCGAAACATTAAATGAATATATGGTTCAAGGAACTTTAGGTGATGCCGGAAAGAAAATCGTAATCGAAGAGTTTATGCCCGGTGAAGAAATGAGCGTATTTTATCTTACAGACGGTAAAAAGTTTATCAGACTTATTGCTGCGAAAGATTATAAAAAAGCTTATGACGGTGATAAAGGTGAAAATACCGGCGGAATGGGATGTTATGCACCGCATCAGTCATTGACTGCTGAACTTAGTGATAAAATAGAAAATCTTGTTATGCCGGGAATAAAACGCGGTTTTGCTGAAGAAAATTTTGATTATCGAGGCGTTTTATATGTGGGCTTGATGTTGACTAAAGAGGGACCGAAAGTTGTTGAATTTAACTGCCGATTCGGTGATCCGGAAACTCAAGGTATTATGCCGTTGTTAGATGAAGATGTAGTTAAATTATTCTATCAAGCAGCCAGCGGTAATCTTGAATATGAAGAAATTAAATGGAAAGATATGTTTGCTGCCTCTGTAGTCGTAGCTTCTGCCGGCTATCCGGGAAGTTACGAAAAAGGCAAAGAGATTTCTTTTGAAACAGATATGAAAGATTATATTCATGCCGGAACAAAAGAAGTTGACGGTAAGATTGTAACTAACGGCGGTAGAGTACTTAACGCAGTTGCTTTGGGAAAAACAAAAGCTGAAGCTTTAGAAAAAGCATATGAACTTGCTGCTAAAGTGAAATTTGACGGATGTTTTTATAGAAAGGATATCGGTTCATGAAAAAGGAAGAACTTTCTGCAAAGATAGATCAGACTTTATTAAAGCCAAATGCAACTTTTGAAGAGTTGGAAGTTTTTATAAAAGAAAATAGAGACAATGGTTTTTACTCATTGTGTGTGCCGTCTTTTTTTGTAAGTAAAGCAGTTGAGCTTGCAGGAAAAAATCAAAAAATATCTACTGTAATCGGTTTTCCTCATGGGAATTCGTCGACAGATGTGAAAGTTTTTGAAGCGACACAGGCGGTAATGCAAGGAGCAAAATGTGTTGATGTAGTTATCAATTTGAGTGCCGTGAAATCAGCAAATTATGATTATATAAAAAATGAGCTTGAAATGTTACGTTATAGTGTAGATTTGTACGGAGAGTGTGAACTACGCATAATTATAGAAACTTGTTTGTTGACTGATGAAGAAAAAACAACTTTGGCAAAGCTCATAAAAGAGACTAAATGTGACGTTGTTAAAACTTCAACCGGTTTTAGTAGTTATGGAGCTACAGCGGAAGATGTGGCTCTTTTAAAAACTATTACAAATGATGAAATTAAAATAAAAGCATCCGGTGGGATTCGTGATATTAAAACTGCTCTTGCAATGTTTGATGCCGGAGCAGATTTGGTAGGAACATCAGCCGGAAAAGAACTTTTGGCATCTTGTG